>JBBTUO010000025.1:0-42454 GCA_038063715.1 Patescibacteria group bacterium
CTGGCAGCTTTGTGTCAGAAGATGTGGCTTGGGTGCTAAACGACAGTGTGTTTGACATCGCTACGTTACCCGCCGCATCTTTAGAACGGAGCAGTACGTAATACGTGGTACCCGGAGAGAGTCGTTTCAGTATGATCTCATGAGTCTTGGTGAGATTTTTCTTTTCAGTTATCACAGTCGTTGTCGCGGATTGATTAACAGGACTTACGGTACTCAAGAATACTGTACTGTCGGATCGTTCGTTGGTTACCCATCGTACCTCGGCTTGAGTTTTTGCTGGTCTAAATGCGATCCCGCTTATTACCGGCGCCAAGATATCTGGCGTTGACGAAGCGTTATTGCCGGTGAATTTTTTGCCGATGCCAAACGGCAACTGACACTCGAGATTCCAATCAATCGGGCCATTATGGGCGATCCACCCCGGGGCTATTAAATGCCCGAACGCTCGCAAACAGCTTTTGGCGTTCTTGTCTTCCTTTTTCGCGTTGTCTTTTTTGTCATCGGCATCATCTTTTTCGCTTTTTGCTCCGAAAATTTTCAACGTGAGTTCTTTTTTGTCGGATTTGTTATTGTCGTTTTTGTCTTTTTTGTCGCCATTGCTTTCCGCAAAACCACTGAGAGGGGCTAGAGCCACAAAACTCATGAGCAGTGCTGCGATTATCAATGGCATATATGCTTTTTGATGTAAGGTTTTCATAAATGGTTTTAATGATTATTCCGATAATACATAGAGAATTTCGGCCGATTTCTCTGTGTTCCACTGTAGATAGACGGTTTGCAATGCGCATCCTTACGTGACAACCGACTTGTTTGCGGTACAATCTAGATATAGGGCAGATGGGCCATTGTCTGGTATAAAAAGAGCACTGATTATGTAAGAATTTGGCTCGTCGCACGTTGTACATATGCAGAAGAAAGGCAATACATTACAAAACACTTTCAATACCATATATACCGAGGAATCCAATGCAATATTCCGATTTTGTTACACTCGTGTATCAAGTCGTGAGCAGGCTCTCGATCTCACCCAGGAGACGTTTCTGCGACTCTGGCAGACGTTGTCCGACGGTAAGACGGTCAGCAACTACCGAGCCTTTCTGTTTACTGTCGCTCGCCACTTGATTATTGATTGGTATCGAAAGAAAAAATCCCTCTCGCTTGAGGGTCTGGCTGAAGAAGATGAGACAAAAAGTTACGCTGACCCGAGTGATGGAAGTACGAACATCGATCGCGAGCTTGATGCCGAGGGCCGGTACGTGAAGGAGAAGATACAGCTTTTGGATGCCACTTATCGGGACGCAATACATCTTCGATTCGTGGAAGGTCTCCCGCCAACAGTGATAGGTAGAATTTTAGGAATTTCAACAAACGCGGTGTCAGTCAGAATCAATCGAGGAATAGAAAAGCTTCGCTTTTTGACAGGATATGATATTGATACCGATGGGATAGCATAAAAACATGAACGATATACACTTTACAAAGGGCATTGAAAATATTAAAAAAGTAACGATGACAGCCGCAGAAAAACGGCGTATGGTCGAAAGCATTCTCGCTTCTCGGCCTGTTTCCCGTTCTCCGTTTTCTCAATGGGATGTGTATTTGTGGGGTACCTGGAAACATCACTACAAACGGCTAGTGCCTGTCGGCGCTCTTGCCGGTGTTATGCTTTTGATCGGAGGAAGTTTGACCTATGCCGCTGAAGGGACACTCCCCGGCGATGTGTTGTATCCTTTTAAGATAGCGATTTCAGAACCGGTGCGGGGTTTTTTGGCCATTGGTCTTGAGGCGGAGGCGAGATGGCATGTTCGCCAATCAGTCAGGCGAATGCAGGAAGTTGAAAAATTGGTTGTCCAAGGAACACTCGACTTGGTGAGAGAGTCGCAGGTTAAAAGTTTGCTTAAAAAACACGCTCAGGATCTTGGAAAAACACTCGATGACGTTCGCCAGAAATTTGGCTCGGACGCTGTCGATTCGGTGGTGCTGAAATTCCAAGCCCAGATGAATGGGCACGCGAAAGTGCTTGACGTTATAAAATCAGAAGAGAAGGAGTCAAAACAATCATTCACGACAGCTGATGTTGCTGAAGCGGCTCGTGAGTCTGCCCGTGATATTCAGGCTACGGTGCGGGTGAGCCGTACTGAAGCCAAACAACCGGATCTCATTAAAAAATTTGTTGAACAGCGAACAGAAAAGAATGATCACGCATCCGCGGCTTCCTATGCTGAAACCGTTCATTCGCTTCAGTCTGAACTACGGTCAACGGCCATTGATCTTAATGCGTTTGGAACCGGAACGGAGCCGCTTGGGCAAAAATTGATTGAGAGCGCTCGTGCTACACTTATTGAAGCCGAGAAATCATTGGAGCAGGCAACAGTAGAGAGTGGAAGGGGCGAGAAAGAAAATGCTGGAAAATCGCTTTTTAATTCAAAACGTTCTGTGCTTGAAAGCCAGGTGTTGCTTGGCGAAGGCCTCCGGCTTGAAGGTACGGTGAGTGATGCCGGCAAGGGGATTCGGAAGAACAAAAATGACTAAAGATAAATATAGCGCGGTTTGGGTCTCGCACTCATCGATGGGCGATTTTTTGAAATGTCCGCGAGCGTATTTTTTGCACAATATTTACAAACACCCGAAAACCGGCAAAAAAATAAATATCATTAACCCGGCGCTCGCGCTCGGACAGATTGTCCATGAGGTGGTGGAAGGTCTCGGTGAGTTCAAAGCGGATGAAAGATTCAATCGGCCGCTGTTAGACATTTTTGATACGGCCTGGGAAAAAGTGTCCGGCAAGAAGGGTGGGTTTAAAAATGCGGATGAGGAGTCGCTTGCTCACGAGCGAGGTAAGGCGATGATCGCGCGCGTGATAGCGCACCCTGGGCCGCTCAAAAATAAAACAGTTCGAATGAAGGCGGGGGCCAACGACATGCCGCCGAATTTTTATTTATCTGAAGATGACAATATAATTTTGTGCGGAAAAATTGATTGGCTTGAATATATTCCTGAGAAAGACGCGGTGAGGTTGATTGATTTTAAGACTGGCAAGCATGATGAGGATGGTGAGTCTCTTCAACTTCCGATTTATCACTTACTATTAAAACATTGCCAAGATCGTCCGCTCGCCGGTGCTGCATACTGGTATTTGGATCGTGATGACGAGCCGAAGCCAGTTGACTTGCCAGATCTTGAAAAGGGTCGTCAGGCCGTGCTCGTCGTCGCCAGAAAAGTGAAGGAGGCGCGCGAGAAAAAAGAATTTTTGTGCCCGCGTGGGGAGCGGGGCTGTTTTGCCTGCCAGCCGTTTGAAAAAGTTGTCCGAGGCGAGGCGGAGTTTATTGGGACAGGAGAGTACAATCAGGATATCTACATAATAAATTAAACCCGCCCGAACGTGCCGTTTCGGTACGGTCGGGGATTTAAGATTCACGATTCATGAATGAAAATACGGACGCACTAAAGCTTAAGATTCAGGAACTTCTCAGAAAAGAAATTACGAAGTTTTCGCTTAAGGGTAAGGGGTATTGTAACAATGCGTATTATGTCGAAACTCGCGACGAAGGAAAATATATTGTAAAGAAGGAAATAACCGGTGAGGGCGCCAACAAGCAGGAAAATAATTTGTCTGTAGAAGCCCGTGTCATTCAACAGCTCTACACTAGGGGGCTGTCAATTTCGGTACCTCACATAATTTTTGTTTCAGAGGATCCTAAAATGTTCGCGTATGAATATATTGAGGGAAATATGATGATGGGGGAATGGGATTCTTTTTCAGAAGACCAGAAGATTAGTGTTTGCCAGGCCCTCGGTCGTTTTCATGCCGAAATTGGTAAAAATTTTAGCAAGGAGATGGCGAAAGACACCGGTATTAAACTCGATGAGTCCGCAGATGTTCATCCAGAAGTTACCAATGAATACAGCAAGCTTATTGTCGCCCTAGATGTGCCTGATGATTTTAAAATACTCGCAAAGGAGGCAAAAGTAATATTTGCAGGAACATTGGATAGGGCAGTATTTCAATTTATTCATAACGATTCTCACCACGAGAACATTATCACTCAGAACAAAAAGATTTCTGGGATTATTGACTTCGGTGCTGCCGAGTACGGGGAAGTGGCGAAGGAGTTTTCTCGTTACATTCGAGATTACCCGGATTATTTTCAGTATATAGTTTCCGCGTATGAAAAAAAATCAGGAAACAATCTTTCGTATGATCGTCTCGTGAGCGGTGCATTATTGTGTGGTTTTATGGAAATTGTAGATGATTATAGAAAAGGAGGTCAGGATCGGGCAAAAGCCGAAAAAGCTATAGCCACATATCGAAAACTTTTGAGCGTGCAATAATTGTTCAAGGTCCGGCCTCAAACAAATTAACAACTTGTTTGAGGCGTTCTTTATCTATTCCAATGTTCTGCAGAACATTGGAATAGATTCGGACGATATGTTGTACAAATATAGTTAACGGCTCACCCGTGCTACCGGTGAGCCGTTAAGCAAAAGCATTGAGCCGTTGAAGACTAAACCAGCTCTTTTATTTTTTCTGCAATAAGGCTCACCTCGTCATTTCGGTTTGAAACCTTTCCTTTGATGACGACGCACTTTTCGGCGACGAGCAGTTTGCTGAATTCAGCGAAGACGCGCGGGAAGACAACCACCTCTATCGTTCCAGACATGTCCGCGAGACGCAGAAACATCATTTGGTCATTTTTTTTAGTGATGATTGGTTTTGCTTCTTCAATAATGCCACCAAGGACAGCTATCATGCCATCCTTCATTTCCGCTTTTACTTTGGCGACGGTTATCTCGCGTTTTTCAAGAACAGTTTTAAATTTATCGAGCGGGTGTCCGGAAATGTACAGGCCAAGTAATTCTTTTTCCCAGATTAATTTTTCACTTTGGGTTGCGGGAGGTGCGGGGGTAAGGTGGAGGTCGGATCCATCTTGAGACACGCTTGTCGCGCCGAAGAGCGATTCTTGATTGTCAGGTGCTCTTGATTTTTCTTTATTGTATGCGAGTAAATTTTCCACGTTCGCAAGCATGATCCCGCGTTCGCCAAATTCATCCATCGCTCCAGACTTGATAAGTGCCTCAATTGATTTTTTATTTAAATTTCTATCGCGAATACGATCCAGGAAATTACCAAGAGATTTAAATGCGCCGTGCTCGACACGCTCTTTAATAATTATATCCGCTATCCCTTCGCCGAAGTTTTTAATAGTTGTAAGACCAAATCTAATGCGATCATCGGAGGGTACTTTCCCTTTGACCACGGTAAAACCAGAAAAACTTTCGTTGATAGAGGGCGGCAGTACTGGAATGTTCATTCTTTTACACTCTCCGATAATTTCGGAAATTTTTTCAACATCTCCTGAGTCGGCGGTGAGTACCGAGGACATGTATATAGCGGGGAAGTTGGCTTTCATGTAGGCGGTTTGATACGCTACCTTGCCGTAACTTGCGGCGTGAGCCTTGCCGAACCCGTATGCGGCAAACGGCTCAATAAGTTTCCAGAGTTCCTCGGCTTTTTTTTCGGACATGCCGTTTTTTACGAGACCCTTAAAAAGTTTTTCTTTTTGAGCCTCCATTTCGGCCACAATTTTCTTGCCCATAGCTTTGCGAAGTTTGTCGGCTTCAAGCCACGAATAGCCAGCTAGATGTATGGCGATAAGCATGACATCTTCTTGGTATGTAATCACGCCGTAAGATGCAATGAGAATGTCTTTCATTCGCGGGTCAAGATATTTCACAAGTGCGGGATTATGTTTGCGTTCTATATATTGTGGGATTGATTCCATCGGGCCTGGACGGTAAAGTGCCACCATAGCATTGATGTCGTGGATGGTGCTTGGACGCAGATCTTTTAAGTGTTTAGTCATGCCCGAACCGTTGAGTTGAAAAAGCCCACCAGTAATGCCAAGGGCAAGCATGGCGAATGTTTTTTTATCGTCGATCGGTATTGTGTCTATATCTACATCTACATTCTCCAGTTTTTTTGCGAGATTGACCGAATCAGCGAGGATTGAAAGATTTTTTATTCCAAGAAAGTCTAATTTCAAAAGGCCGACATCTTCCATTACGTACATGTCGTACTGGGTGATGATTTTGCCTTCGCCTTTCGGGTCAAATTGAAGTGGGGTGAAGTCTATAAGTGGTGTAGGCGAAATAACAACGCCGGCAGCGTGTACAGAAATGTGTCTGGCGCACCCTTCGATTTTTTTTGCTAAATCTATAATTTCTTTTACCTCCACCTCTTCCGTGTACGCCTTTTTTAATTCCGGAACTAGTTCTATTGCACGATCAATGGACATTGGAAAACCTTGTGAACCCATCGGGATTAATTTTGCAATTCGATCACTCAGTGTGTATGGGTGGCCGAGTGCTCTGGCGACATCGCGGACTGAACCTCGTGCCATCATGGTACCGAATGTTCCCACCTGCGCTACTTTGTCTGCGCCGTATTTTTTTCGGGCGTAGGCAATGAGCTCATCTCTTCTGTTGTCGGCGATGTCCATGTCTATATCGGGAGCTGACGGTCTTTCGGGGTTCAAAAATCGTTCAAAGGGCAGTTTGTACTCGATTGGATTTACCGTACTGATGTATGTGAGGTAAGACACCATTGAACCGGCAGCCGAACCTCTGGTGGTACTCAAAATTTTTTCTTGCCTTGCGTGGCGTAACAAATCCGACACCACCAAAAAATACGGCGCGTAGCCTTTGTCCTTAATAATTTTTAATTCGTAATCTACACGGGCGGTAATTTCTGGAGTTTTTTCCAAACCTCGGGTTTTAATTCCGGAATAGGCGAGTGAGCGTAATTCGTCGTCAAGAGTTTTGCCGGAGACAACTTGGTAGTCAGGAAATACCCATTTCCCCATTTCAATTTCGACATTGCACATGTCGGCGATTTTCGCAGTGTTTTCGAGTGCCTCAGGCAGGTCTTTGAAGAATTTCTTAGCCTGGGTTTCGGTGATGAAAGAAAAGTCGCCAGCATTTTCTGCGCCAAATGATCGCTCGCTTAGTTCCGCGTTGCTATTCACGAGTGTGAGCGTGTCACGAGCTTTTTTGTCATCTGGACTTAAATAATAGACATCGTGGCAGGCAGTAAGAGGGGTTACGCTTTCTTTAGCGAACAAAACTAGAGCATCCATACTTTTTTCATGACCCTCAATTTCGGGGTGGCGGGTAATTTCCAGAAAAAAGTTTTCAGAGCCGAAAACCTTTTTGTACCAGTCAGAAAGTTCAGCAGCTTTTTTTGTGTCGCCATTTTTGAGCGCGTTTACGATAGGGCCACTGAATGATGGTGAGATGGCAACGATACCCTCGGCGTGTTTTTCGATAAGTTCGGTATCGATTCGTGGTTTGTAGTAGAAACCCTCGAGGTGGGCTGCGGTAGTGAGTTTAATTAAATTTTTGTAGCCGGTCAGATTTTTTGCCAGAAGCACCAGACGTGAACGACGATTGTCTACCCCCGCTTGTTTGTCGTGTCGAGTGCGCAGAGCAAGATATGCGTCAATGCCAATGATAGGTTTAATTCCGGCGCTTTTGCAGGATTTATAAAACTCAATGGCCCCATACATATTTCCATTGTCGGTAAGGGCAAGGGCTGGCATACCGGCCGATTTCGCAGCCTCTACCAGCTCGTCAATTTTAGGCAGGGCCGCAAGCAGGCTATAATGAGAATGAGTGTGTAGGTGTGAAAATTTTCCTGACATACACGGATTATACTATAAGTTATTGGTGGTGTATGTTTTTAATGTAATGCATAAAATTAAGTATATCGTTGGTATTGATGAGGCGGGCAGGGGGCCATTAGCTGGGCCGGTCTCCGTCGGTGCTTTTGCAGTTTCTGTCGAATGGCAAAATAAACTTTCCGGGTTTTTCCCGAAAGGAAAAGTGAAGGATTCAAAAAAACTTTCGTCACAAGTTCGTGAAAATATTTTTAACTTGTTACAAGTAGCGAAAGGTCGTAGCGAAATTTCGTATGCCGTCTCTTTTTCGAGTGCAGAATTGATTGATAGAAAGGGAATTTCTTTTTCGATACGCCAAGCTTTGGCCCGATCGCTAACGAAACTTGGTATTGCCCCCGGCTCGGCGCAAGTTCTTCTTGACGGCAGTTTGAGCGCGCCCGCGGAGTTCTTGAATCAGCGGACAATTATAAAAGGGGATGAAAAAGAGTCGGTGATTGCGCTGGCATCAATTGTTGCAAAGGTGTCGCGTGATCGAAAGATGAAAATGTTTGCTAAAAAATATCCCGAATACGGTTTTGAGGTACACAAGGGGTACGGCACGCGAGAACACTGTCAATACATCAAAAAACACGGTTTGTCGCCGATACATCGCAGGTCGTTTACGAAAAAGTTCGCAAAGTAGGGACTTTTTAAGGCCAACGGCTCACTGGTTTCGTGACAAAACCAGTGAGCCGTTGGAATTTTTTTGAATCCTTGACATTGTCCTGGGCAAGCGTAGACTGACCCTCAGTTTGTAAATCGTCATTTCAACCAAAAATTCGGTCAAAAGAAGGAGTCTCGCATGAAAAACCTGTTCTGTCTGTTTCTGTCCGTCACCCTGCTCGTCGGGGGTTGTTCTTCGCCCACCTGTCAAAAGGTGTTGAATCGCACCACGATTGACTACGTCAATGTCGGCCTCAATCCCGACCAGCTCGTCAGCCTGTTCGACGCCGCCCACAAGGATAAGGGCAAGATTACCAAGAAGCGTTTGGAAGAACTGGGCCTGAATTTCGGGTCGAAAAATCTTCTGACTGCAAGCGGGTCAAGCGCGTTCATCACGCTCTTTGGCCCGAACGTCTATCAGGAGCAGATTCAGCACCTGATGAAGGACGGCATCAATGAGATCGACGGATACCTTCTTGTTCAGCCGCTCTACCGTGCTGTCACAAACAGGGCCAGTCGTCTTTACGTCAACAAGCAGGTGAAGACCGCACAGGGTCCGGACCTGCAGGTGAACATCCTGCTTAAAGACGACGTGGTGGTTTACGCTTCAATCAAATCCATCACTCATGACAGCCGCCAGGTCAACTGGCGTTTGGGTGGCGGTATCATCGACCTCTTTGGTGAGGCGGGTAGCGCAGTTGGAGCGATTGCTAAGCCTCGTCGGCGCCCGAAATTCTCTGGCGGAAGGCGCCATCGCCGGCTTCGGTCTCGTCGGTAGTCCAATTTAGTTCGCCCCGGCGGTCTGTCTGACAGACCGCCGGGGATTTTATTTTCTTCCTATAAACAGGCCATATATTGCAAAATTTTAAAATCCGTATATACTATCTTTCATATGGTAGTTCGAATGCGTGCCAACAGAGGTCATAGAGATAATCGACGGAGCCATTTCGCTTTGGGCGCTCCTCGTTTTTCTACATGCAAAGACTGTGGAGCCTCGCATTTGCGACACCGGGTTTGTACCACCTGCGGAAAGTACAAGGGTGCACAGGTTTTGAACGTGCACGCTAAGATTGAAAAGAAGGCGAAAAAGACGAAGGCCGAGGCGGTAGCGGTAAAAAACTAACAATTGACAGATGACAATTGCCATTTGACAGGGGTCAAATGTTAAAGGTTACTTGTTAAATGTTCTTTAGCACTCTATGGCAAACAGGCACCTTGCAAGATCGACGGTATTACAAACACTCTTTGAGTGGGATTTCAACGGCAAAAGACCGACTGATGATGTCGAGGCGATTTTGGAACGTGATGTTTTCGAGTTTGCTCCAGGACTCGGTGATACCTCTTTTATGCGCGAACTCCTACGCGCTATTGTTGCCAAGCGAAAAGATATAGACATGGTGATTGAAAAAGCTGCGCCAGACTGGCCGCTTGATAAAATCTCCATTGTTGATCGCAACATTTTGCGTATCGGTCTTTATGAACTTTTGTTTGCGGATAAAGGCGAGGTGCCTGAAAAAGTAGCAATCAACGAAGCGATTGAACTCGCCAAAACCTACGGCGGAGAAAACAGCGGTAAATTTGTTAACGGCGTACTTGGTTCTGTGTATAAAGAGCTCGGCGAGCCAGGCAAAGACGCTGTTGCCAAAAAGGGTAAGCGAAAGGTGGAGGTCCCTTTCGAAAAAATGCCGATTCAAAAGCTCGTCGGCGGGGTAGTGTACGCGAAAGACGGCTCAGATGTATATCTTGCCTTTGTCCACGATATTTTCGGCCACTGGACTCTTTCAAAGGGTAAAATTGCCGAGGAGGAAAAGGAGGAGGATGGTACAATCCGAAAAATGAAGGAGGAGCTCGGTCTTGATGTTGTTGTGAAGGAGACATTGGGCAAAAACGAGTATGTTGCATCAGATCCAGAACTCGGAAAGATTAGAAAACAGGTGAGCTATTTTTTGGTTGAGGCAAAGTATGAAAATATAAAACTCGGCAGCTCTGGGGGGCTTGACGACGGCCGATGGTTTAAAATGGCAGATATTGTGTCTCTTAATTTGTACAACGATATTTTGCCGATTGTGACAAAGGCGGTGAATATATTATTAGGAAAATAACAATTGACAGTTGACAATTGACCTTTGACCCGAGAGTCAAATGTTAATTGTCAAAGGTCACATGTCAGATTATGGATTTTGGAAAATTCGAAGACCAGCTCGGTATATATTTTAAAGATAAGGGTTTGCTTCAAACGGCGTTTACACACCGTTCTTTTATCAATGAGAATCGCAAGGGATCCCTGGCCCACAACGAACGCCTCGAGTTTTTAGGTGACGCAGTGCTCGAGCTTATCGCGACCCACTTTCTGTACAATAAGTATCCGGATAAGGCGGAAGGGGATTTAACCTCGTACCGTTCTGCTTTGGTAAATGCCGTTACTCTTGCCGAAGTTGCCTCGAAACTCGGTATGAATAATTTTCTTTTACTTTCTCACGGTGAATCAAAAGATGTTGGTCGCGCAAGACAATACATTTTGGCTAACACAATAGAAGCGTTTATCGGAGCGCTGTATCTTGATCAGGGCTACACAGTTACAGAGGCTTTCGCCAAGAAATATGTTTTGTGTTTGATTGACGATATTGTCGCTAAGAAAAGTTGGCTTGATGCTAAGAGTTTCTTTCAGGAGAAGGCGCAGGAGGTGGAGGGGGTGACGCCTTCCTATACTGTTTTAAAAGAGCTTGGACCAGACCACGACAAGCATTTTACTGTTGGCGTGTTCATTGGCAAAGAAAAGGTGGCCCAGGGTGTTGGCCGGTCAAAACAGGACGCGGAACAGGATGCGGCAAAGCAGGGACTTGCGGCTAAAGGCTGGATGTAGGAAAGGCGACACAGGGGCGCTTTTTTCTTTGTGTTAAAAAGGCTATAATTTGGGGCAATATTATGTATTTAAAATCCCTGGAACTTAGCGGATTTAAATCCTTCGCCAAAAAGACGGAGCTTAATTTTGCTACTCCAATTACAGGTATTGTCGGGCCGAATGGTTCTGGAAAATCCAATATCTCTGAAGCATTTCGGTTTGTGCTTGGTGAGCAATCAATTAAGTCCATGCGTGGAAAGCGCACTGAGGATTTGATTTGGAACGGTGGGGGAGATTTGAGTCGGGCGAATCGCGCGGGTGTGAAAGTTGTTTTCGATAATCACAAGCGGATTTTGAATGTTGATTTTGATGAAGTGTCTATAGAACGTGTGGTGTATCGGGACTCATCAAGCGAATATTTGATAAATGGGACACAGGTGAGATTGAAGGATGTCATCGAGCTTCTTGCGGCAGCTCATATCGGCTCGTCCGGCCATCACATTATTTCTCAAGGTGAGGCAGATCGAATTTTAAATGCCAACAGTCGTGAGCGTCGTGACATGCTCGAGGACGCGCTTGGGCTTAAGATTTTTGAATATAAGCGAATTGAGAGTGAACGGAAGCTTGAAAAAACGGAGGAAAATATTAAATCGGTTGAATCGCTTCGTCGAGAAATAGCCCCACATCTTAAATTTTTAAAAAAGCAGGTTGAAAAAATCGAGAAGACCCTCGAACTCAAGGAACAGCTGCGTGCTCTCTACAAGGAATATTTGAAGCGTGAAGATAACCACCTGAAACAGGAAAAAAATGCGCTTGAAGGCGAGCGACAGAAACCACTCACTGATTTGAAAAAGTTGGAGCATGACCTGGCTAACGCGAAAGCCTTTTTGGAAAAGTCAGCCGGCCGGGATCATAAATCAGATGAGCTTATCAAGCTTGAAGAAGATCTTTCTGCGCTTCGGCAAGAAAAGGACACAATTGTACGTGAGCTCGGGCGAATTGAAGGCGCAATTCTAAGCGAGAAGCGTATTGTAGAGAGGGAGCGATTGGTACAGGCGCGAGAGGGTACTCAAACTGTACCACTTGGTGAAGTTGAAAATTTTGCCCGTACTGTTGAGGAAAAAATGAAGGTCGTTGAGGCCGAGAATAATCCGCAAGGTTTTGTTGGTTTTTTGGCATTTATAAGAAAAGCATTTCAGGATTTTGTAAGCTCGCATCGCGCTAAAAGCAATGCGCGCCTGACAGAGGATTCCGAAGGTGAGATTACTAGACTTACCCTTGAACGCGAGACCCTTGATGGAAAATTGAAAAATGTAGTTATTCGCGAGGCTGAATTTCGCCAGAACTACACTGTTTTGCAGTCTGCCATTGAGAAGGAAAAAAACTCAGGCCGCGAGGCAGAGCGAGATGTATTTCGTATTGTGAGCGAGCAGAATGACATTCGAGCTATTTTGGCGAAGCTTACTCAGCGAGAGGAAAAATTAATTGTTATCGAGGAAGATTTCAAGCGGGAATTGCAAGAAGGTTCAATGCTTTTGGGTCGGGCAGTGCTCGATTTTGACGCTTTTGTAATTTCCGAGATTGCAGAAGAACGAACAGCTCAAGATAATCGTAAACATCTGATTCAGAAATTAAAAATTCGCATCGAAGATGCCGGAACTGGTGGCGGGGAAGATGTGATGAAGGAATTTAAAGAGGCGACCGAGCGCGACGCATTTTTGGAACGAGAACTTGCCGATCTTGCTTTGTCAGCTGTGTCTCTCAAAAATCTTATCGCCGAGCTCGGTGAGAAATTGAACCAGGAATTTCAAGCTGGAGTGGAAAAAATCAATACCCAATTCCAGAACTTTTTTATTCTGATGTTCGGTGGTGGTAGCGCCAAGCTTGAAGTGGTTCGAGAGCAAAAAAAGAAAAAAGCGGACACTGATTTGGATATTAGTGGCGAGGAAGAAATGTTGTCCGACGAACCAGACGAGGATGGGGAGGTAAAGGAGGGAATTGAGATTGAAATTTCTTTGCCACGCAAAAAAATCAAAGGTTTGATGATGCTTTCTGGTGGCGAGCGAGCTCTCACATCGATTGCGCTACTTTTTGCGTTGTCACAGGTCAACCCTCCACCTTTTGTTATCCTCGATGAAACAGACGCCGCGCTTGATGAAGCAAATTCAAAAAAATATGGAGATATGATCGAAAGCTTGGCCAAGCTGTCACAACTTATTTTGATTACGCACAATCGCGAGACAATGTCTCGTGCTGGAGTGATTTACGGCGTGACGATGGGTTCGGGCGGTGCCTCGAAACTTTTGTCTATCGCGTTTGACCAAGCGGTGGAGGTGGCGAAATGAAAAATCAATATACGCCATGGCGTATATTGATTTTTCATGACAAAAATGTTTAAAGGCTCAACCGTTCACGGTTGAGCCTTTAAACCAAAACCAGTGAGCCGTTACATTAAAATACGCCTTTGTAAGGCCGTTTACTCCTTTACGAGTGTGTAATCGAGCGTTTTTCGCTCGAGATCCGCACTGGCAACTTTGAATTTTATTTTGTCACCGAGCGAGTAGGCTTTTTTGGTTTTTTCGCCCACGATCCGGTAATTTTTTTGGTCGAGAATGTAAAAATCATCGCCGAGGTCGCGCAGTTTGATCATTCCCTCACATCGGGTTTCTTTCTCTTCGATATACATACCCCATTCAGTGACTCCGGAAATAGTGCCGTCAAATACTTGGCCAACCTTGTCCTGCATATATTCCACCTGCTTGTATTTTTTCGAAGCGCGTTCGGCTTCAGCCGCGGCAATTTCCTGCTCAGAATTTTCATGCGCCATTTTTTCATAGGAATGCCATTCGTGCGGAGGAATTTTCGTGCCGTTTAGGTGATGGAACAAAATACGATGCACGAGAAGGTCAGCATATCGGCGAATAGGGGACGTAAAGTGCGTGTAATACTCGAAAGCTAATCCGAAATGGCCGATGTTGCCGGTTGAATAGACTGCTTTGGCCATCGAACGGACGGCAGCGGTTTTAATCATTGATTCTTCAGCCTTACCTTCAATTTGTCTGAAAAGCATCTGAAGATCCTTCGCGGACACTTTTCCGTGGGTATCCGGCAGATCATGGCCGAGGGCGCGCAAGAAAATGCCGAGCTCGGAAATTTTTTCCTGGTTTGGAATATCGTGAATGCGGTAAATAAACGGCTCCTTGCTCTTTGTTTTCTCGCGAGCTTTGTAAATAAATTCGGCCACCTCTCGGTTGGCAAGCAACATGTATTCCTCGACGAGTTTGTGGGTATCGAGACGCTGTTTCTTGTAAATTCGGATTGGCTTGCCGGTTTCATCAAGATCAAAACGCACTTCGTCTTGCTCGAAATCAATTGCGCCATCACGGAACTTTTTCTCGCGCATTTTTTTGGCGAGACGATTAAGGGTTTCCAGACCCTCCTTGTGCTCAGTCGATTTATTGTCCAACACATCTTGTGCCGCTTCGTATGTAAATCTTTTTGCAGAATGGATTATTGTTTTACCGAACCAGCGCTCTTTAACAGTGGCATTTTCACCAATCACAAACACAGCTGAAAAAGTCATGCGATCCTCGTTTGGTTTTAAACTACATACATCATTTGAGAGTGCCTCGGGAAGCATTGGAATTGTGCGGTCAACCAGGTACACCGAGAAGCCTCGCTTCTGGGCCTCACGATCGAGCTCGGTTTTTTCCTGGACATAGTGCGATACGTCGGCAATGTGAACGCCGATTTCAAAGTCACCATTTGGCAATTTTTTGAATGAAATAGCGTCGTCAAAGTCCTTCGCGTCTACTGGGTCAATGGTGAAGGTGAGAGTTTTGCGGAAGTCACGTCGCTTGGCCAGTTCTTCTGGGGAAACTTTGCCCGATTGTGCTGAAATTTTTTCTGACTCATGTTCTACTGCCTCGGGGAAGCTCGCATCAAACCCTTTTTCAAGTGCGATACCTCGCATTTCGGCGTCATTGTCTCCTTTTTTACCGATGACCTGTGCGAGTTCACCCTCAGGGTTTTTCTCTGGGTCGGTCCAGCTGGTGAAATTTATTAGCACCTTCATACCGATGGCGGAGTCGGCGAGGTTACTTTGGGCTACTACAATATCTTTGTAGACTTTTTTGTCGTCTGGTACGAGGAAAAATCGCCCTTTGTCTTTTTCAAGTGTGCCGACAAATTGACGCTTGGCGCGGGTTACGATTTTTGTGACCTTACCAGCTAATCTCTGTTTTTTTTGTTTTGGGAGTAGGGAGATTTCAACCTCATCGCGGTTGAGGGCGGTGTTGAGGTTTTCGGTTTCAATCACAATATCTTCATCAAATCCTTCGGCCTCAAAAAAGCCAGTCCCTTTTCCAGCAATGCGAATAACCCCGATAAGAGGTTTGGAGTGTGCTGGTTGACCCCTGTGTTTTTGGTTTTTTTGACGCTTTTGCATAAGGGTGTCATTGTAGCACAGAAAATGAAACATGGAACCTGGAGCATATAGCACCTGTCTAAATTGCTTTAGCAGTAGTTCTTGCAAAAAAGCGCGGTTTTTGCTACTATAGCGTCCATGTTAAAAATCAGATTACAACGGGTTGGCAGGAAGCATGTACCGACTTTTCGTGTGGTTTTGACTGATTCAAGAAACAGTACCAAGAGCGGTCGCTTTTTGGAGATTCTTGGCTCATATGATTCACGCAATGATGACAGTAAGCTTGTTAATGCTGAACGAGTAAAATATTGGATTTCAAAAGGAGCCCAGGTTTCAGGAACTCTTCATAACTTTCTTGTTCACACAAAGGTAATTGTGGGTAAGAAAATCAATGTATTGCCAATGAAGCGGCCAATCAAGAAGGAGGAGGAAGCAAAGAAGGAAGGTGAGGCAATTCCAGTCGCCGAGGCCGCTCCAGTAGCTGAAGCTCTAAAGGCATAGTACTAAAACAAAAACCCCCGCTGATGAAATCGGCGAGGTTTTGACTTGACTAGCCTGTTACCGTATACTATTTATAGCAGTACGTGAGTATGGCGGAAGATTATATTAAAAATATTGCCGCATTAACGGTCGAAACTGCAGATCGAAATAGAACTTTTGACTTTGGATGCAATTCGAGGCGCAAGCGAGGCTTGTGACCAAGCTGTAGTTAAATGCTACTGCGCGGGAGCAAACGAGCGAAGCAACGAAGAAGTGCGCCAAAGACGAAAGTTATAGAATTAAAAATCAAATATACTGTATATATGAAACAAGAAGGTGATGTAGCTTTTCTTGAGTATGTTGTGAAAGCTCTTGTTGACACTCCAAACGATGTTAAGGTCGTCAGGACTGTTGACGAGATGGGAGTGCTTTTGACGCTTAGCCTTAATCCTGCCGACATGGGTAAAATCATCGGCCGAATGGGTAACACCGCAAAAGCTCTCCGAACTTTGCTTCGAGTTGTTGGAATGAAAAACAACGCTCGGGTCAATTTGAAGATCAGCGAGCCAGAAGGCGCCGCTCCTCGGGAGATAAAGACCAATAAGACTGTTGATGAGTCATTGGAAGACTTGAAGATTTAAGTAGATTCAAGATTCAGGAATTATGTCAAACCAAAACCGCCCGCAAGGGCGGTTTTGGTTTGACATAACCTTATCCTGTAAGTAGTATCCTCTCCAGACTAGAAACACAAACCAGACTATTGATATCATGAATAAACCGAAATTCGGTGTAGTTGCTTCCGTCACAGAAAGTGACCCTGCAAAATTTGCCGGGGCGTTGGTCATCGCCGGCCTTAAGGCTCCCTCAGTTGAGGTTCGGCTCGATGGGTTGGAGGATGAAGTCGGGCGGTTTTGGCCTTTTTTGTCCAACTGGCCGAAATCAACACCGCTTATTCTTACCTTGCGTTCAGTGGAGCAGGGTGGTTCACGGGTGATTCCACTTGAAATGCAGTGGCTCCTTTGGGCAAGCTTGCCTCCCGAACCTCAGTCACTTGTCGCTGATCCCAAGTCGCTGATTTTTCTGGATTGGGGTCTCGATCTCATTCAGTATTGTCAGAAAAACAGAAAGCGGCAGCTGTTTCCTTGGGAGAAGATTGGGGCCTCGCTCCATTATTTTCGCGAAACTCCTGACGATCTTGCAACTCCTGTCGCAGCACTTGAAGCCGCTCCAGCCCTGGCGTTTTTGAAATTCGTGACAACAGCAACGCGTGATACCGATGCCGATCGTGTCAAACGCCTTTTCAGCGGTCGTTCTGACCCGCGCCCATTCATCGCATTTTTGATGGGAAAGTTGGGTGAGGACAGTCGGCGAAAGTGTCTGGGTTGGGGATCAGACGCAACCTACGGCTATGTGCCCGGTTGTCCGCGCACCGCACCAGGACAGATACCGTTTACCGATCTGCTCGAAGATCCTGACGTTCGGGCCGCTCTCGTTTGAAATCAGTTTTCTCAATTCCCACGCTCGACTCCGGTCGGGCTTTTTTCTTGCCTTTTTGTATAAAAAAAGCCCCCGTCAGCGCTAGCTGAAAGGGGAATTAGGGCCGTCAAACTCATTATGAACGGGCGGAGCCGGGACATAAATTTCCTCGGGGCGCGGTTGGCGGTCGGCAGTTCGTGTGGTGACGGTTATGCCTCGAGCATGGAACTGAGCGGCGATCATGGTGGCCCAATCACGCTCAGTTACAGTTGCGTCATAGGAATTTTCAACGACGACACTCAAAGAGGTTTGGGTAACTCGCACGCGAGCCCAGACTTTGTGATGTTCCGGTTGAAGTCCACAGACGATCGAAACAAATTCGATTTCGCGGTCGTTGATCCAACGTTGCTTGCCCTCCCAGCCGATCGACTCAAGTATTTCCTTGACTTTTTTCTCAGCCGCCGAATCGTTTGCCGCGATGATTTCTTGTTGAAGCCGGTTATTGAAGGCGACTATTCGCCAGAACAGCACGGCAGCGGTAAGGAAGAAAAACAACACAGAGGTTTTGGGGTATTCGTTCAAGATTTCCATAGCATTTAAAGGACGAGGTTTTTTTAGAGGCTACGTAATACTTTATCATTATTTAATAAATTGTCAAATTTGCTAAATAGTGCTATTGTTTTTCTTTATGACTTTTCACATCATCACATTATTTCCAAATGCCTTTGATTCCTACCTAGGGGAGTCGATTTTGAAGCGGGCGATTGAGGACAAGAAAATCAAGGTACAATTTTACAATCCGCGCGATTTTTCGGAGAAGAAATTCCGCCATATTGACCGCCCACCGTACGGCGGTGGCCCGGGTATGGTGATTCAGGCCGAGCCGGTTATTAGGGCAGTTGCTAGTTGTAAGTTGGAAGTTAAAAGTAAGAAGCCGAAGATAATCTGGCTAACACCAAGTGGTAAACAATTTACAAACGAATCCGCAAAAAAATTGGTTTCAAAATCCAAAGATATAATTATTATTTGTGGACGATATGAAGGAATCGATGCTCGTGTGAAAAAAGTTTTCAAGGTGGAGGAAGTTTCGGTTGGCCCATTCATCCTGACCGGTGGGGAATTGCCTGCAATGCTCATGATTGATGTGATCTCGCGGCAGGTGGAAGGGGTGTTAGGTGATTTCAATTCGCTCGAAGAATCTCGGACGGCAAATCCGAATGTTTATACTCGTCCTGAAGTTTTGGAATACAAAGGCAAAAAGTATCGCGTACCAAAAATTCTCTTGTCTGGTCACCGTGCCAAAATTGAGGCATGGAAGCAGTCAAAAATTAAAAAATAGTTTTTTCGATACTAGAGCTCGTAAATTACGTCCTTGCGTTCTACGACCACCTTCCAGCCGTTCATTTTGGCGTAGCGGTAGAGTTTTTGATTTGGATTAAAGCAGATTGGGTGTTCTACAAGTTCAAGCATTGGAATATCGCCTTCAGTGTCTCCCACGCCGTAGGAATCTTTTAGGGTTAATTTATCTTTTGCCACCGCTCGCCGTACCACATTTCCTTTGTTGGCAATCAGGTGTAGGTCCACCACTTCTCCGGTAAATTTTTCGGATGGTCCAAGTTCATAAAATCGTCCGTACACTTTGTCGAACCCGAATTGTTTGCAGAATACGTCCAAGATGCCTTTTGGTGATTGCGAAATAGCGAGCAGAAAATATCCCTTGCGTTTTAATTTCTTCGTGAGGTCGCGGGTGTAGCGGTACACTTTGTTTTGATTTGCTTTCACCACTTCAAGGCCAATGCGTTCGAAATCTTTGTAGCTCACGCCTTTAAGATTTTGCATAAACACTTCAATAATCGCCTCGATGTAGTCATCGTAGCTTCCTTCGCGATTAGTCCACATTTTGTGACTGCGTTCGTACATAGCTCGGCTCTTTTTTGGGAATATGCCTTGAGTGATAAATGCTTCCACCAGTTCGATCAAGAGGCTTGAGCGAAATATGGTTCCGTCAATGTCGAAAATGGCTACTTTTTTCATTCTCGTAGTTTTTTATTGTAATTTTTTAAAAACACGTGAAGCTGAGAATGAACTGGAGAGGGAAGTGTGTCGAGCGTAAACCAGGAGACCTCGTCAAATTTGTGTGGCTCACCGTTTTTTGCTTGCGCACGGTCAACGAGCACTTTGAAGTCGAGTGCAACCCAGTGTGTTTTGATTCCAGCGTTTTCTCGATGTACATCGCGGTAGCCGAGAAATTCTTGGTTGAGCACATCGGTGCAATATTCCTCCCGAATTTCATTTTTTAAAGTTTCTTCTATAGGCACGCCGAATTCCGCCGCACCTCCGCCAATGTCCCATCGGCCCTGTTCATCACGAGAGTTTACCCCGCGTTTGTTCATCAAAACATTTCCTTTTCCATCGTGGCAAAAGTAAACGATGGCCAGGCCGGTAAAATCAACACCTTTTTTCATAATGTAATTGTACAAAGTGGAGGTATAAAAAGCCAGAATTGACTAATTTTGCAATATAAGTAATCTTGTAATTAGTTAGTTCAACCCAACCCAACTACGTTAAATCGTGGTAATTCAGAGGAATCCTCACTATGAGACCAAAAGTGTTAGTGTCGGTTACGGATAAGCGGAATCTCGGCGCGCTTGTGCCTCTCGCACGTAACGATTGGGAATTCATTTCGACCGGCGGGACGGCTAAAGAGCTGCGCACGCTTGGTGTGGTGGTTACGGAGGTCAGCGATTACACCGGATTTCCGGAGATGCTTGACGGACGACTCAAAACTCTCCACCCGAAAATTTTCGGTGGAATCTTGCCCGATCTCCGTGTCCCCAAGCACCGTGCCGAAATCGCGGAGCATCGCATTGAGCCGATTACCCTCGTGGTTGTGAATCTCTACGACTTCGCCAAACGGCCGAATATCAACGAGATCGACATAGGCGGGCCGTCGCTCTTGCGTGCAGCCGCCAAGAATGGTGCGACTGCCGTCCCGATTGTGGACCCCGATGACTATGAGCGCGTTGTCAGCGAGCTTCTCTCTACCGGCGTCTTGTCGCTCGTTACCCGCGGAGGCCTGGCCAGCAAGGTGTTCTGGGCAACCGCTGCTTACGATGCGATGATTTCCCAGTGGTTTATGGAGGAACTTGCAGCGGGAAGGAACCCGCTTAATACTCTGCCTGCAGGGCATTAGGCCGAGGGCTCCTTCAATTGAGTTCGAACCGCGCAGGCAACTGCGCGGTTTTTCTTTTACATATTTCTTGACACAAACGACAACTCTGATAGACTTTAATTACAATTTAATATTATCCAGAGGGTGGTTAGAGTAATTGGCTCGTTGACCCATCCAGCAACCCTTCACAGGTCGTGAAGAAGGTGCTCAACCCAATCCCGTAAGGGGAAGATAACCAAGCAAAAATCTTTCCACTCCGGGAAAGATTTTTAATTTAAAATAACTAATTTCTAAATTATAGAGTTAGATATTGTATTGAGAATCAAAATTTATTAATTATTAATTAAAAAATTTTATGAAGGTTCAGAATAGTACGTATACCGTCGAAAGTGTCACCTGCGGTCATCCCGACAAAGTCTGTGATCAGATTTCGGATGCGATTCTTGATGCCTGTTTGGCGCAAGACCCAAAGAGTCGAGTGGCGGTGGAAACATTCGGTAGCCACGGACATTTGGTTCTTGGTGGAGAGGTTACAACAAAAGCAAAGGTGAATTACAAAAAAATCGCCGCTGATGTGTACAAGAGTATTGGCTATACAAAGAAGCTCGATATCCAGGTGTTCATCGTTCAACAGTCATCAGACATAGCCCAGGGAGTAGACACAGGTGGAGCGGGGGATCAGGGCATTATGTACGGTTTTGCCACCAACGAAACGCCGGAATTCTTGCCTCTCGGTGTGGTGCTAGTACACAAGCTTGCCAAGGGCCTTGAGAAACTTCGCACTAGCGGAGCGATAAAGTGGTTGCAACCCGACGGAAAGACCCAGGTTACATTTCATAACGGTAAGATTCACACAGTGCTTGTGAGTACTCAACATGATAAGAAAGTTACTCACGCGGAGATCAAGAAAACTTTGACTGAAAAATTAATCAACCCAATTCTCGGCGTTCATGCAAAGGGGATTGAGATTTTGGTAAATCCAACTGGTATTTTTGTGCAGGGAGGTTTTGAGGCAGATGCTGGGCTCACCGGACGAAAGATTATTGTGGATACTTATGGCGGATTGGTGCCACACGGCGGAGGTGCATTTTCTGGAAAAGATTTGACCAAGGTGGATCGTTCCGGCGCTTACATGTGCCGTTATGTTGCCAAAAACTTGGTAGCCAATGGTTACGCCAACGAAGCGATTGTCTCGGTGGCCTACGCTATCGGACATATTGATCCGTTGATGGTTTACGCTGTGAACGAAAAAGGGAAGGATTTGTCAGAGATAGTTAAAAAACATTTTGATTTCCGACCTCGCAAGATTATCGAGACGCTCGATCTTCTCAAGCCGATTTATCAGCAGACTGCTGCTTACGGCCATTTTGGGAAACTAGGTTTACCTTGGGAGAAAATTATCAAGATGAAGTAGGGCAGGTAGTCGCTAGATGTTAGACATTAGATAGGAAAGAACCCCCGGCCGCTTCGCGGCCGGGGGTTCTTCTTAACTTGAATCTATTTCACTATGATCACTCCTGTGTCGTTGGGACTATTCAAGTTGTAGTAAGCCCAAGCTCCCGGTGTAGTAAATCCAAAAAAGAATTTTCCACCCTTACCGAGCGGGTCGCCAGTCTGTGCAAAACCCGGGTAAGTATTTTCAGGCTTGTTCTCGTAAGAACGAATCACCATGGTCTTGTCGCTTGTGTTTGAAAATTCGACACTCTCACCGCGCTTAATCTCAAGGATGAAAGGGGAGAAGCCTTTTGCGGTCAGCTGAACAACATTACCAGACGGTTTCTTGTAAGTGGTAGTTGTCTTGGCTGGAGTTTCAACAGTAGCTGTCTTCACCGTTTCTGTGGTGCTCGCGGTGGATTCGGTACCGGTCTCAACTGCGGCCTTATAGTCATTACCACGCTTGGCGCCAATCAATAATCCTAGAACGACAACCACTATGATTGCGCCTACGATCATTTGAGTTTTATTTTTGTTTTCCATACTAAAATGATGTTTTTGTTATATTAAATACGACTATACTATTATACACCTTACCTATGTATAAGTCAAGTATCAGGGGACTATGTTGTAAATAGGTAGATTACTACGATATACTAGCCCAATAAGGGACAATTTTAATTTATTATGCACCAAAATACTTTCATATCTATAATAGGAGCGTTGGTTCTTATTTCGGTCGTTGGTTTAGGGATTTACTCATCTCAGAAGACTGTGCCGAAAAATTCTACCGATAATTTCTCAGTAGATTCTACTGGCGGTACACTCAAGGTGACGGAGGTTCCAATAGAACAAACACCACCTCTAAATGAGGACGGCACGGAGATACTACCAACTACTAATAGTAAGTCATCATCAGAACAAACAATGAAAACAGAAACAAAAAATTTGAACCATGTCACCATTGAGACCAACTTCGGAAAGATTGTCGTCGAGCTCTATCCAAAAGACGCGCCAAAGGCTTCTGCCAATTTCGTCACCCTCGCCGAGAAAGGTTTTTATAACGGCATTATTTTTCACCGCGTCATCCCGGGCTTCATGATTCAGGGTGGCGATCCAACCGGTACCGGCATGGGCGGTCCTGGCTACAAGTTTGAGGACGAGCTGAATCCTGCGACTCAATCATACAAAACTGGTTACAAAAAAGGTGTACTAGCGATGGCAAATTCCGGTCCAAACACCAACGGTAGCCAATTCTTCATCATGCTCGCCGATTATCCGCTTCAAAACAATTACACAATCTTCGGCCACGTAATTTCTGGTCAGGAAGTAGTGGATGCTATCGGCAAAAATCCCACCGGGGCTAACGATCGCCCGATTAAGGAGGTGGTTATGAAATCGGTGATGGTGGGAGAGTAAGGGTTTAGTGTTGGTCAAATTTATAACGGTGTTTAAGTTATGGAACAAGAAATTATAAAGAATGTAAAAGAACCATTATCTAGAAGTCACCTTTCGGACACAATAATTGTTACATTTTTAACTGCTTTCTCGTATTTTGTTGCGTTTCTATATCATCTTGGTTATCTATCGGTGTTTAATGTGCCTATTCAATTTGTTACTGTTACCCTAACAGATATTTTCATTGCCGTTTTGGCGGTTCTGGGTACTTTTTTTTCTTTGGCGAATATAATAAATGTGTTTATGCCGCTTATTCCTTTCGAAAAAAAAGATCATCCTGTTTTTATTGCGTCCGCTAGCATTTCTATATGGTTATTCATAGCAATGATCATAATATATCTTTTCCATGATTTTTTATCCTTAGCTTATTGGCTAGGCATTTTCGGTGTCATTTGTTTTTTTGGAGCCATAGAGTTTTTGCTACCCATGTTTAACCGAAAAGGAAAAACATATATTGAAAACATGACATCACAACAACAATTATCTACAAAATCTACTACCGTTATTGGTTTATTACTTCCTTCAGAATCCATAAATTTCAAATTATTATTTTTTGTTGTATTTGCGACATTCCTGGCGTTTACTTGTGGAATTTCAAATGCCTTGCGTCAGAAACAGTTTTTAGTATTTAAAAACCCAACAAGTATTTCCATTGATATGGCGGTTGTCGGAGTATTTGATGGCAAAATACTTGCCGTGTCCTTTGAACCAGACACGAAAAAGCTCACTCATCAATTACAAATTTTTGATACGAGTACTCTGAATTTACCTTTTGTGAATAAAAGTGTTGGACCCCTAAAATCGCAAAATAGTGAAGTAGTTACGGTCATCGCGACAGTTAATCCAATCAATGTTCAGGGAAATAAATAACATAATAATTTTAAATGGCACTAATCATGTTATATGGAACTGGCTCTAAGCAAAACTCTCGCTGAAAATTACACAAGTTCGTCACAGAAGATTCGTGTTTTGACCGAGCAGTGGGTCGGTGCAGAAATTTATTGTCCAAATTGTGGGCAAATTGATATTGGTAAGTACGCAAACAATAAACCTGTTGCCGATTTCTTTTGTGAAAATTGTAATGAGGAATACGAATTAAAAAGCAAGAAAGATGCCGTAGGAAATAAAATCGTAGATGGTGCATACCAAACCATGATTGAAAGATTGGGCCAGAGCAATAACCCGAATTTTTTCTTGCTTAATTATGACGTGAATTTGTTGACAGTTTTAAATTTTTTAGTAATCCCGAAGCATTTTTTTGTTCCCGAGATTATTGAGAAGCGAAAACCGCTTTCTGTTACTGCTCGTAGGGCAGGATGGACGGGTTGTAATATTTTAATGGGCGGTATTCCACAGACAGGAAAGATTTTTTACATAAAGGACGGTGTTATTGAACCAAAAGAAAAGGTGTTGGCGGAATGGCAGAAGACATTATTCTTGCGTGAGGAAAAAGAAATTTCCGCTAAGGGCTGGCTGCTCGATACTATGAGGTCAGTTGAGAGGGTCGGTAAAAAGGAGTTTGCGCTTGAAGATGTGTATAGATTTGAAAATGAATTGAGCGAGCTACATCCAGAAAACAAACATATCAAGGATAAAATCCGTCAGCAATTACAGGTTTTACGCGACAAAGGGTATCTCGAATTTCTTGGAAGGGGGCTATACAGAGTTAGATAGTTGACTTTGTTTTCGATTCGATCAACGATCAGGGGATGGAAATAAGCAGGGAACTGGCTATCAGAATTTTAAAATATTTGGACGAGCACAAGGATTTTTATTTTCCGTTTTTGGTTATGAATCAAGAGGACACTCCAGAAGACAATGATTTTGTTGAAATTGAGCCGAATGAATGGGAAATGATTGCTGAAGATGATGTATACCAAACATTTCAGCTCTGGGAAAATTTAAAACATCTTGATGAGCGAACCACAAAACTTCTGGCGAAGGGATTTATCGAGGAAATCACAGATGAATCCCTAGAAAAGGCAATTTCAGGACTGGCTAAGGGGTGTAAAAAGTATTACAAGAAAGACGGATGGTTTTCCCTTCATAAGGCTCTTGACTACGGAGACAACGAGTTTATTGGCGGTAAGGCGGAAGCGTTCGAGGATTGTTTAGAATTAATTAAGGAGTTTAGGAACTGATTGTGAAAATTTAGCATGTTTATGATAGTATTTAGTCTATGCTCATCCCCCTCAAACAACTAAAAAACGGGTTTGCGATGCCGGAATTCGGCTTTGGGACGTGGCAAATGGGTGGACGGCATGAGCGGGATCTTGCAAACGACGACCAAGCTGATATTCACGCGATCAAAAAAGCGATTGAGTTTGGTGTGACGCACATTGATACCGCCGAAATCTATGCTGGTGGGCACGCCGAGAGGCTTGTGGCACAGGCGATTGACGGCCACGAACGAGAAAAACTTTTTATAATTTCAAAAGTGCATGCAGAGAACATGTCATATGACGGCGTTCGGAAATCTTGCAAGGAAAGTTTGAAAAGACTTGGGCTTCAGTATCTCGATTTGTACTTGCTTCATCGCTACAATCCGGATTTTCCTTTGAAAGAAACAATGCGCGCTTTGGACAGCCTTGTCGAAGAAGGTTTGGTAAAAAATATTGGCGTGGCGAATTTCGGTGTTACGCATTTGAAAGAAGCGCAGAGTTACACCAAAAATCCGATTGTCTATAATCAGGTACATTACAATCTTGAGTTTCGCGAGCCGGAACATTCCGGGCTCCTTGAGTATTGTCAGAAGCACGATATTCTTTTGGCGGCGTGGCGACCGGTAGGGAAAGGGAACTTGCTTGCAGAAATTCCAGAGATTGTGGAGAGGATGGCTGTGAAGTATCAAAAGACTCCCGCCCAGATCGCCATCAACTGGCTCTTGTCTCAAAAGAATGTGGTTACGCTTTCAAAGACTAGAAGTGTCGAACATCTTAAGGAAAATCTCGGCGCAGTGGGGTGGAAGATGAACGCACTCGATATTAAGGCTCTACGAAAGGAGTATCCCAACCAGAAGATGGTTTCGGATGTTATCCCGCTGGCTTAGAGATATCAGATTTTTCATATTTACGCCATGGCGTATATATACCTACTTTAGAAAGCCTCCAATTCTTGAGTTAATTTCAACACGAGTTTTTTGGCGTCGGATTCAGGGTAACTTTCTAAAAGTTCACGAATCAAAAGAATATAAAAATTGTGGTATGTACTTTTCGGGTCTGCTTTTATTTTATTAATCTCGACAACTCTCAGGTTATCGACAAAATCTGCTAGTTTTAGTATTTTCGCCTTTGGGCTTACTGTCCTTAGTTTTTTATAAAACTCCAATTTTTGCTCCCTATTGTAATTTTTAGGATGAGAAACTTCCTCGACTAAATCCGCAACGGGTTTTGAGAACGTTTTTACCAGTTCATCATAGGTTGTGTCGGTGTCTTCAAGGGTGTCGTGCAAAATTGCCGCAGTAAGCAGCTCTAAATCATCAATATGAAATTCATCTTGTAAAACTGCAAGCACTCGCATAAAGTGGTTTTCCATGCCCGCACCCCTAAATTTTTTAGTTGCAAAATCTATAGCTAAATCTAGATTCATATCGATAGTATATACTTTAATCTATCAACCTCACACGTATATCCACACCCCTATTGACATTGTAATAGCCTTGGTATATACTTCCCCCAATCTTCGCAAGATTGTGTCACAGGGGAAAGGCGAGATAAACGAAGGATTACAAGGTTAATTGGTCCTCATCTTGTCGAACAACAACTAAATAACCAAAAATTATTTTGGAAGCCTTTTAAAAAGGGCCATTTTTTGTTTGTACAAAAATTATCAAGTTCGGTTTTAATAATTTATTAAAAAGTTTTATGAACATCCAAAAGATTTTTCGAAACGGCAGTACTGAGCAGATCGTCCCAACCGAAACCGGAGGCAAGCGCCCAAAGAAGTATTTCGGAAAGTGGAAGAAACCGTTGACCTCGCTCCCAAACTTTGTGGAGCCACAGATCAAATCTTTTGAGTGGCTCGTGAAGCACGGCCTTGAAGAGGTGTTCAAGGAATTTTCTTCAATCAAAGACTACGCCGGAAAGAAATTTGAACTTGATTTCACCGGATTCAAACTGTCTGAACCAAAGTACGATGAGTACTACGCAAAGGCCAATAAGCTCTCTTATGAAGCGCCCTTGAAAGGAACAGTTCGCCTCAAGAACAAAGTTTTGGGTTCAGTGAAAGAGCAGGAAATTTTCCTTGCCGATTTTCCAATGATGACTAACCACGGTACCTTTATTGTATCTGGTATCGAGCGCGTTATCGTCCCACAGCTTGCACGATCATTCGGTATTTCTTTCACTGCGCAGGATATTAAAGGAGGCCGTTACTTCGGTGCAAAAATTATTCCTTCACGAGGAGCCTGGATTGAGATTGAATCTGATCCAGACGGCGCGATTTATGTTCGTATCGATCGCAAGCGAAAGTTTGCCGTTACCTCTCTTTTGAGAATCCTCGGTGCAGCCACTGAAAAAGATATTTTCAATCTTTTTAAAGACAACGAATTTGCTAAAACTGTTCTTGAGAACACCTTTTTGAAGGATCACGCCAAGACAGCTGACGAATCATTTCTTGAAATTCACAAGCGACTTCGCGATGGCGACCTTGGTACCGTCGACAACGCTCGCGAATTTATTAAATCAATTTGGAGTGTAGAGCGTTATGATATTTCAAAGGTTGGACGTTTTCGCTTCAACAAGCGATTCGGTAAAGGTATGGACGATAAGGCTATCGCCATTCGCACCATTACTCTTGATGATGTGGTGACTATCGTTTCGCATGTCATTACTTTGAACAATACCCCGGGTGCTATCGAGGACGATATCGATCACTTGGGTTCTCGCCGTGTCCGTTTTGTCGGTGAACTTATGCAACAGAAGATCCGCGTCGGTATGTCCCAGATCAAGCGAAACATTCAGGACAGAATGTCTACTGTGGATCCAGATGTTACGATGCCGGTGCAATTTATTTCACCAAAACCTCTTCAAGCACGATTGAAAGAATTCTTCACAACCAACCAGCTCTCGCAATTCATGCTTCAGGAAAATATTCTTTCCGAGCTTGAACACTTGCGAACCCTTTCAGCCCTTGGTCCCGGCGGTCTTACTCGAGAGCGAGCCGGTTTCGAAGTCCGCGACGTGCACCCATCTCACTACGGTCGCCTTTGCCCGATCCACACACCAGAAGGTCCGAACATCGGTCTGATTCTTCGCCTTGCCACATACGCAACTATCAACGATTTCGGCATGATCGAAACTCCTTACGCTAAAGTTGTAAATGGAAAAATCACAAAGGAAATTCAGTATCTCGACGCAATGGCTGAAGAGACCTTCAAAATTGCTCACGCCGCAACTGACTATAATGAAGACGGCACAATCACTACTAAGGAAGTGGAAATTCGTATCAACGGCAAGCCAGGTCTCTGTTCACCAAAAGAAGTGGATTATATTGACGTGGCAACAAACCAGGCATTTTCAATCGCGACCTCGATGATTCCATTCTTGAACCACGACGATGCCAACCGAGCATTGATGGGTTCGAACATGGAAAAGCAGGCTACTCCTTGTATTATTCCTGAGGCTCCACTCGTTGCGACCGGTGTTGAAGGTAGAGCGGCAGAGGACAGTGGACGAATTGTGCTCGCACAGGAGGACGGCGTTGTTACACATATTGATGCATCACGAATTGTTGTTAAAAATACAAAGGGCAAAGAGCACGGCCACACTCTTGTAAATTTCTCACGAACAAACGGTTTTACCGCATTTCATCAGCGCCCATCGGTTAATCTTGGCGACGCTGTAAAGAAAGGCGATCTTTTGGCTGACACTTCTTCTTCAGACAACGGTCAGATTGCCCTAGGTCAGAACATGCTCGTAGCTTTCATGTCATGGTCAGGAGCCAACTACGAAGACGCTATCATTATTTCAGAAAGATTGGTTAAGAATGCAAAGTTTAGCTCAATTCACATTGAGGAGTTCGTGGTCAATGTTCGCGACACCAAGCTCGGTCCCGAAATTACCACCCACGACATTCCAAATGTGGGTGAATCAAAATTGAAAAATCTCGACGAAGATGGTGTTGTCCGAATCGGAGCCGAAGTACGCCCAGGCGATATTTTGGTTGGTAAAATTACACCAAAGGGCGAGACTCAGCTCACTCCAGAGGAAAGATTGCTACGCTCACTCTTCGGTGAAAAGGCTCGCGATGTCAAAGATACATCAAAGAGAATGGAAGGAGGCAAGCGCGGCCGAATTATCGGAATCAAAGTATTTTCTCGCGACAAGGGTGACAAGCTCGACTCAGGTATCATCAAGCGAATTCATATTGAAGTTGCAGAACTTCGTACCGTATCCGTGGGAGACAAGCTCGCCGGACGCCACGGTAACAAGGGTGTTATCTCAAAGATTTTGCCAGAAGAGGATATGCCATACATGCCAGACGGCCGACCAGTGGATGTTATTTTGACCCCACTCGGTGTGCCTTCTCGTATGAACTTGGGTCAGATTTTGGAACTGCACCTCGGTCTTGCTGCTCAGATTAATGGATACCAGGCTATCGTGCCTCCATTTGCCGGTGCATCTGAAACTGAAATTAAGGAGGAATTGGTGAAGGCCGGAATTCCAGCTTCAGGAAAAGTGAAATTGTATGACGGCCGAACCGGTGAAGCCTTTGATCAGGATATCGCTATCGGTTATATGTACATTCTGAAACTCCATCACATGGTTGAAGACAAGATTCACATGCGTTCAATTGGTCCGTACTCTCTCATTACTCAACAGCCACTCGGAGGTAAAGCTCAAGGTGGAGGTCAGAGATTCGGAGAAATGGAAGTCTGGGCGCTTCTTGGTCACGGTGCCGCTCACACCCTTCGGGAAATACTCACAATCAAATCAGACGACATCGTTGGACGATCGGCAGCATTCGACTCTATTGTTAAGGGTCAGGAAATTACAGAATCAAACGCACCCGCTTCATTCAATGTTTTGCTCAACAACCTTCGAGGACTTTCACTCGATGTTGAATTAAAGGGTGAACATATGGATGAGCCCGAGGTCAAAAGGTCGCAATCAAGAGGCTCGTACGATCGCTAAAAATAGTAACGAAATACCATGAAATCAAAAACAATCTCAAATATAAATAATTTCGATACTATCAGCCTCAAGATCGCGTCACCTGACCGTATTAAGGAATGGTCATTCGGTGAGGTTACCAAGCCAGAAACTATCAACTACCGAACACAGCGAAGTGAAAAGTCCGGTCTTTTCGACGAGAAAATCTTCGGTCCAGATCGAGACTACGAATGTTACTGTGGAAAATATCGCGGTATTCGCTATAAAGGAATTGTCTGTGAAAAATGTGGAGTGGAAATTACACGATCAATTGTCCGCCGAGAGCGCATGGGTCACATTGATCTTGCTACCCCTGTTTCTCATATCTGGTTCCTTCGCTCAATGCCATCACGCCTCGGCCTTATTCTTGGTATGGCGACTGGCGATCTTGAAAAAGTAATTTACTTTGCCGGATACATCATTACCAAAGTTTTTGCCGATGAACGCGCACAGATTTTGAAGGACCTTGATTCAGAATACAAATCAAAGGTGAAGTCGCTCGTGGACGAAAAGTCTAAAGAGGCGATTAAGGAAAAGTGTGTTGAGGCTAAAAAAGAAATCGAAGGCATTGAAGAGGGGGTTGTGCTCGACGAAGTCGCGTACCACGCATTCTCAATGAAATACAGTACCTTGTTTGAGGCCGCTATTGGCGCCGAGGCTGTTTACGAGCTTTGCCGAAACATTGATCTCAAAAAACTTGAAGCCAAGCTTGAGGAGCAGTTCCAAAAGGCCAGCTCACTTGAAAAAGACAAGATCAACAAGCGACTTTCACTTGTACGATCAATGGTTATTTCCAACATTCGCCCAGAGTGGATGTTTTTGACACGAATTCCTGTTATTCCTCCTGCGCTTCGACCGATGGTTCCATTGGACGGAGGACGATACGCGACATCTGATGTAAACGACCTTTACCGACGTGTCATCAACCGAAACAACCGCCTCAAAAAGCTCAAGGAAATCAATGCGCCGGAAGTTATTTTGCGCAACGAAAAAAGAATTCTCCAGGAAGCTGTCGACTCTCTTATCGACAACTCAATTCGACACGGCAACACTCCTTCAGGTGCTCTGAATCAATCTCAGCGCAGACCGCTCAAATCTCTTGCAGACAACTTGAAAGGTAAGCGAGGTCTTTTCCGCCAGAACCTTCTCGGTAAGCGCGTGGACTATTCCGCTCGTTCGGTTATCGTCGTGGGTCCTGAATTGAAACTCGACCAATGTGGTTTGCCAAAACACATGGCTCTTGAACTTTTCAAGCCATTCGTGATTGGCGAACTTTTGCGCCGTGAGTTGGCATTCAACATCCGTGGTGCAGGCCGTCTTATCGATGAAGATATTCCAGAGGTCTGGGCAATTCTCGAAGATATTACAAAAGACAAATATGTTCTTTTGAACCGTGCTCCGACGTTGCACCGCCTCGGTATTCAGGCTTTCCGACCAGTGCTCATTGAGGGTAACGCTATTCATGTTCACCCGCTTGTTTGTACTGCATTCAACGCTGACTTCGACGGAGACCAGATGGCTGTTCACTTGCCACTCGGTGTTGAGGCACAGCTTGAAGCAAAGGAAATAATGGCTTCAGACAAAAACATTTTGAAGCCTGGAAACGGCGATCCAATTGTGTCTGCAAAAATGCTCGATATCGTGCTCGGCTGTTATTGGATGACCAAAATTATTCCGGGAGCAAACGGAGAAGGAAAAGCATTCTCAAGTCCAAATGCCGCCATTACCGCTTTCAACTTCGGCGCTGTAGACTTCCGCGCAAAAGTAAAAGTACTTGGTACTGAAAACTTGAAGTACAAGGAATTTGCCGGAACATTGTTTGAGACATCTGTCGGACGACTTTTGTTCAACAGTGTGCTTCCTTCAGATTACCCATACATCAATGGTGATATTGAACGAAAGAAAATGGCTGGACTTGTTGATGACCTAATCAATAAGTACGGTATCGGTAACATTCCTCCAATCATGGACAAGATTAAGGCTTTTGGTTTCAAGTATGCAACTTATTCTGGCGTAACCTGGGGTATTGATGATGTAAATATTCCTGAAAAGAAGCCAGATGTTATTAACGCAGCTAAAAAGAAATCTGAAGAGGTAACGACACAGTATAATGACGGACTTCTTTCAAAAGAAGAGAAGCTTCGTAAGAATATTGAAATTTGGCACGGTGCGAAAAATGAAATTGAAAAATTAATTCCCGCCACCTTGCCGGTCAACGGCTCAGTGCACGACATGGTGTTTTCTGGTGCTCGAGGTTCTTTCTCACAGATTACACAGATGGCAGGTATGAAAGGTCTTATTCAGAATACTGCCGGTGAGACAATCGAGTTCCCAATTCTTTCTTCTATGAAGGAGGGTTTGACCCCAATTGAGTATTTCATTACTACTCACGGTTCACGTAAGGGTCTTACTGACACCGCACTTAACACTGCGAAGGCCGGTTACCTCACTCGTAAATTGTTCGTTGCCGCTCAAGACACGATTATTACTGAAGAAGACTGCGGTACCAAAGAATCAATTGTGGTTAAGCGTGTTGGTGCTATGGGTGTAGATGTTACACTCGCCAAGCATATTAAAGGACGCTATCTTGGCGCCGATGTTCTGGGTAAGGATAGCGAAGTATTGTTCAAGAAGGGGACACTCCTTTCAAAGATCGATGCTGGAAAGATTCAGGATGCAGGTGTTGCCGAAGTAAAAGTTCGTTCACCACTCACATGTAAATCAGCTCCTGGTATTTGTGTAAAATGTTACGGAGTGGATCTTGGTAAATATCAATCAGTCGGTATTGGCGAAGCTGTCGGTACAGTTGCCGCACAAGCTATCGGTGAACCAGGTACACAGCTTACAATGCGTACATTCCACGCCGGAGGTACTGCGTCAGTCGGTGGAGACATTACACAAGGTTTGCCTCGCGTTGAAGAATTGTTTGAGAAGCGCGCACCAAAGAATCCTGCCATTGTCAGTCATGTCGATGGTGTGATTTCAGAAATCCGCGATTCAGGTAAGGAAAAGGTGATTATCGTGATTCCTGATATTGGTGATAAATCAAAGACGAAGAAAGCCAAGAGTGAAATTGAATATGAACTAAGTTATAACCGTATGCCTCTCGTTAAGGCGGGTGACACAGTCAAGAAAGGAGATGTCATTACTGACGGTTCAGTCGATATCGACGAGCTCTTCAAGTACGCCGGTCATGAGAAAACTCAGGAATATATTATTGCTGAAGTTACCAAACCGTACGAACTCCAGGGTGAAACTGTATCTCGCAAGCACATTGAGGTTATTGTGCGACAAATGTTCTCGCGCCGAAAAGTTTTGGATGGAGGAAGCACTTCTTTCTCCACAGGCGAAGTGTCAGATCTCTATCAGCTGGGACTTGAAAATGATAAAGCAAAAGAAGCTGGAACTGAGGAAGCAAAAACCGAAAATATGGTTATGGGTATTTCCGAAGTATCACTATCACGCAAGAGCTTCTTGTCAGCTGCTTCATTCCAGCACACCACTCGCGTACTTATCAACGCTGCTATTCGTGGTAATGAGGACAAGTTGCTCGGTCTCATGGAAAACGTCATTATCGGGCGCTTGATTCCTGCCGGAACTGGAGTTCTTGGAGGTGCGAAAGCAACACTCATCAAAGAGAAGGGGGACGAGGCAAAGGCACTCAAGGCTTAATATAGATACGAACATACGAATTGTACGAATATACGAAGCCATACGAACACAAGAGTTGTGTTAAAAGGTTTTCGTATATATTCGTATTTTCGTTTTCGTTCGTATATTGGTATTAATAAGCGAATTAGGGAGGTGCTATAATTAAGCTTATTTATGGGAAGCTCCGTCGAACAAATTAAAGAACGGCTTGGGATTGCTGACGTTGTTGGTTCGTACGTTAAGCTTGAAAAAGCCGGCAGCAATTATAAGGCACGGTGTCCTTTTCACAACGAAAAGACGCCGTCTTTCTTCGTGTCGCCCGCTCGCGGTTCGTATTTTTGTTTTGGTTGTAATGCGAAAGGAGATATTTTTTCTTTTGTGGAGCAGTTTGAGGGCCTAGATTTTGTCGGGTCGCTCAAGGTTCTGGCACAAAGGGCTGGTGTTGAGCTCGTGCGGGAAAATCCCAAAGCCAAAAACGAAAAGGACCGACTGTATCGAGCGCTCGACGTTGCAACAGATTTTTTTGAAAAAACTCTAACGACTGATACTGAGGCAAAAGAGTATCTTGAAAAGCGTGGGGTAAAACCAGTGACGATTAAAGAATGGCGATTGGGTTTCGCGCCGGATTCCTGGAGCGGATTGTATGAAGAGATGGTTAAGCAAGGATTTACCGCTCTAGAAATGCAGGCAGTAGGATTGGTCAAGAAGAGTGATAAATCTGGAGGCGGATTCTACGACTTTTTTCGAGGCCGAATTATGTTTCCGATTTTTGACAGCTCAGAAAGAGTGATAGGTTTTTCTGGTAGAATTTTGCCGCGCTTGGATGATGGTAAAACTGGTAAATATGTAAATAGTCCTGAAACCGCGCTCTTCAACAAATCTCGAGTTCTTTACGGCCTCCACAAGGCCAAATTCGACATCAGGAAGCGCGATTATTCGATTATGGTAGAAGGTCAAATGGACCTCATCATGTCGCACCAGGCCGGTTTTACTAATACGGTCGCGGTGTCGGGAACGGCGCTTTCTGCCGACACAATGTCGGACGATACAGTTACAAATTTGGGACTCCTGACACGCCTTTCGAAAAATATTATTTTGTCATTTGATTCAGACGAGGCCGGGTTCAAGGCTTCGGCTCGTAACGCGAAGACGGCGTTGTCGCTCGGTATGGATGTGAAGGTCGCGAAGATGCCAGCCGGGGATGATCCGGCTGATATTATCTTGCGAAGTCCTACGGAGTGGGCAGATATTATCAAACACTCGAAGCATGTGATTGATTTTTCTCTTGAAACCTTACTTGAGAAGAAACTGGAACCTCGGAAGCTCGGTAGGGAAGTCGTGACGCTAATTTTGCCCTATATTCAATCGCTTCAGAGCGCCGTAGACCAATCACATTTCATAACCAAAATTGCTTCTGGCGCCGGGATAAAAGAGGATGCGCTGTGGGCTGAATTTAAAAAGATTTCAACGACAAACACAACGCAGTCTGTGAATATCTCGAATACGGTTCCGGTTCAGACAGGGTCATTTTCCCGCAGAAGTATTATCGAGAAAAAACTTTTAGGAATTATATTTTGGCAGGAGGGAAAAGAAAAACCAACGATTGATATTCTAAAGATTCGAGAAAGCTTTTCACATGTGGTGGGTGCTGAGGCCCTCCTAGTACTTGTGGAGAGTTTTAAAGCAACAAAAAATGATCTTATTTTTCAGGCCGAGTTGTCATATGAACAAGCTTCGAACCTTCAACATGAAATTACTGAACTTTTGATTAATCTTGAAATGGAAACTATAGACCAGCGGCTCGAGGAAGTGATGAGACGAGTGTATGGGCAAAAGGCTCAGGGCAGTAAGGAGGATATTGAATTGATTCAAAAACTTTCAACGCAAAAAGAAAAGCTCAGGACTCGTCGTCACGGCCTTGATAATTCCTCATTTTAATAGTATACTTACGGCTAAATTTATGAAAAAAACCAAGAAGAAGGCCCCTAAATCCAAGAAGAAGAAAATAGCTAAAAAGCCCGTAAAGGCTAAGAAAGTTAAGGCTGTCAAAAAGCTAGCGAAGGTGAAAGCTGTTGTGTCCAAGAAAGATAAGGACATGAATGCCCGCGCACAGAGACTTTTTCTGAAAGGTAAAGAGCGCGGTTTCGTGACTCATGACGAAATACTTAAAGAATTTCCACACATCGAGGACGATATTCTTTTTCTTGATCAGCTCTACGCAAAACTTCACGAAGGCAGTATAGATATTTTGGAAAGCGGAGGAATGCTCGATCTCGGAGAAGATGATCCTGTTGCTAAGAAAAATGTGTACTCCGGCCGAACCGCCGATTCTTCATACGATTCAATTCAAATGTATTTGAAAGAAATCGGTCAGTACCCGCTGATTCACGCTCAGGAAGAAAAAGATTTGGCAAAGAGAATTCAGGTCGGGGACTTGGAAGCAAAAAATCTTTTAGCTCGAGCCAACCTCCGCCTCGTTGTTTCAATTGCCAAAAAATATGTCGGCCGTTCACCTGATCTGACTTTGCTCGACTTGATTCAAGAGGGTAATCTCGGTCTTTTCAAGGCTGTAGATAAATTTGATTGGACTAAGGGCTACAAGTTTTCAACCTACGCTACCTGGTGGATTCGCCAGGCTATTACTCGCGCGCTAGCCGACCAGTCTCGTACTATTCGCGTGCCGGTGCACATGGTAGAAACGATTGCCAAGTACAAGCAGGTTGTACGACGTTTGTCGCAGGATCTCGGACGTGAGCCGTTGCCGGAAGAAATTGCCGTAGAAATGGGTCTTGATGTTGAGAAAGTTTATAATATTGAAAAAATTGATCAGGATACCGTATCGCTCGAAAGCCCAGTTGGAGATGAGGGAGATGACGGTAAATCAACTCTCGGAGACTTTTTGCCCGATGATAAAATTTTGTCGCCAGATCAGGATGCTTCACGCAGAATATTGTCCGATCAAGTTAAAGAAATTTTGAATGATTTGTCTGAAAAAGAGAGACGCATTCTTGAAATGCGACATGGTTTAAATGACGGTATCACTCACACGCTCGAAGAAGTAGGACAGAAATTTGGTGTGACTCGCGAGCGTATTCGGCAGATTGAAGCTAAGGCTCATGAGAAGATAAGACAGCACGATAAGTCCAAGAGATTAGAGAACTACTAAAAAGAAAAACAGCCCCGATTCGCAAAGCGAATCGGGGCTGTTTTAAGCAAGAAAAAAGGCGCTTGTGGAGCGCCCTAGCGGAGAGATTAAATTGGAATGATCAAGAAGTAATGTCGTTCCGGATCAAAGCCCGGCACGCGAGATCCTGCGAGAGTCAGTGCCTGACGGAGTTCTCCGAGCGAGCGCCAGGTTTCTCCGGGTTCATGGATGACACTTGTCGCCAGCAGATCACGAATGTTTTTGATTCTGCGGCTACTGAGAAATTCCAACGTAAGAGCGTTGAGGGTAATCTCTGCTAAGACTTCTGCGAAGTCCTCGACCGGCATAACCAGGAGGTGTTCAGGTAGATGAGTAACTGGGTCAACCACAAGAGGCTCGTTCATAAACATTTTGGGTTCAAAGGACTGATATAAGCATATTCCACATATTTAATAATGGCAAATTTGGAAAAGTGTTGGGGCCACTTGCGACAAGCGCAAGCGGCCCCGTAGGGATATTAGATTCTTTTCTCTGTCTGGAAATGTGTCACCCTCCCTTGTTGTCTCCAACGTATCTAAGGGCCAGGGCAATTAAGTCCTCCTGGCGAAGCAACCCTGTGTGGGGTACAGTCGATATGTTGTAGCGCGGGTGTCCAGAAGCGCGACCTATCGTCCTTTCGGACTTAAGAGCTCCAACCAATATTTACAGCCATGGTTGTGGTCGCCTGAATGTGTCTTTTTAAGGCTTTTGTGCTTTCATCACCAGACCATCTCCTTTCTGGCTTTTGCCAAATGCAGTATATACATTTTTTTGATATCACGCCATGACGAACCTGTGCCAAAAGTCTATTATTTTTTGTTATACTAGTGGCTATGAAATCGCAGAAAATCCAAGTTTTTGATGAGTTGTACGCACGCTTAAATAAGCAACAAAAAAAAGCAGTGGACACTATTGATGGTCCAGTGATGGTGATTGCCGGCCCGGGAACGGGAAAAACGACTATTTTGACGCTTCGTATTGCTAATATTTTGCGGAAAACCGATACACCTGCGTCGGGTATCTTAGCGATAACATTTACCGATGCGGGAGTGAAAGCGATGCGCATGAAGCTTCGAGCTGTTATTGGTAGCCGAGCCGACGAGGTCAAGCTCTACACATTCCACGGCTTTGCCGCGAGTATTATTGCAGAGTTTCCCGATCATTTTACGAGAATCTATCGCTCACAGCAGATGACCGAGATTGAGGCACAGGAATTAGTTCGTGGTATTTTGAAAGATAAAAAATATAAACAAATTCGTCCCCTCGGTGAGCCTGATTTTTATATTTCTGCGATTCTCAAAACAATTAGTGATGCAAAGCGTGACGCGCTTACTCCCGGGAAGGTGCGTGATTTTGCGCGTACTGAAGCGAAGCGTTTGGCCGATGATCCGGATTCTCTATCGACCCGCGGAGCGACTAAGGGTCAATTGAGAGCTGATATAAGGAAGCAGATTGAAAAACTTGAGAAAACCGTTTTGTTCGGAGACATCTATGAGACCTACGAGGAAGAGAAGCGGGCAGACAAAAAAATCGATTTTGATGATTTAATTTTTGAACTGTTGCAGGCAATTCGTACCGATGAATTGCTGAAGTCGCTAATCCAGGAAAAATATCTGTACCTTTTGGTGGATGAACACCAAGACACCAATGATTCACAAAACGCCATTATCCGCCTTATAGCCAGTTTTTTTGATGAGCCGAATCTCTTTGTGGTGGGTGATGAAAAGCAGGCGATTTACCGATTTCAGGGCGCTTCGGTTGAAAATTTTCTGCAATTTCAGAGTCTCTGGAAAAATATGCAAACGATTTCGCTTGAGGATAATTATCGTTCTCACCAGCACATTCTGGATGCTGGTTTTTCGCTTATCCAGCACAATTATGCCGAGGGCGAACATGCCTCACTTCGGACCAAGCTTAAGGCAGTGGCTGATGAAAAACCTCGTCCAATAGAGGTAATTTCAGCGGGCAGTACGGCATCGGCCGATAGGGCACTTGTAGATCGATTGAAAAATTTTGTTGAGCGATGTGAGAAAAATTCCGGCTCCACCGCAGCGGTTATTGTTCGTCGGAATCGAGATGTTGAGAAGATCGCAACACTTTGTGAAGCACACGGTATCTATGCCGCGTCTGAGCGAGGTATAAATATTTTCCTTCACCCTGTGGGTGCACTTTTTTTTGAACTACTTCAGTTTTTGCATAATCCGGCGCAGATAGAAAGTTTGGCGGTTACATTGGCCTCTGGTTTGTGGAATATTGAAATGGGCAAAGTGTCGGAACTTGTTCGTTTAATTAAAACTGGGAGGGAATCAGAGGTGATGAAGGCTATACCAGCTGTTAGCCAGATTCTTCGGGAAGTAAATCATAAAGGAGGGCTTTCATTTTTGGTGTATGTTGCCGAACAAAGTGGTTTTAAAAATGTGGTTATAAAAAGTCCAGCAAACGCAGAAGTGTGGCGAGGGATTATTGCGCTTGCATCTGAATTGGCTGGGCGCGACCGGTCTTACGCAGATGACCCACGCAAACTTATCGAAGCCTTGCTTGCATACAAAGCGACTGCGGAAAATCGGAGTGTGAAAGTGCTATCAGGAACACCCGATGCGCCGATTCGTATTATGACTGCACACGGATCCAAAGGACTTGAGTATGATGAAGTGTTTTTACCATACGCGGTAAATGAATCGTGGCTTACTCGTCCGCACTCTGCATCTTTTGTGTTGCCCAACTGCGAGAAAGCAGAGGGAGATGAGCTAAAAGACGCACGGCGACTTTTTTATGTTGCGTTGACTCGTGCTCGAAAACACGTGACGATTTTGGTGCCACTTGAGGATGCTACAGGAAGGATGTTTACCCCGCTTGGATTTGTTGATGAGTTGTCTCCTGCCGATATTGCCCGCAGTCAGGTTCCCGCCGAGGCTATCGATACCTTTGTGCTAGCTAAAACTCGGGGTGATGAAAAACGACGTGAGGAATTATCTTCGTATGCGAAAACTGTTTTAATTGAGAAGGGACTCTCCGTAACGGCGCTTAACCATTTTATAAAATGCCCGCAAGAATTTTTGTATAAGAGTATTTTGAAAGTTCCAGAACCGCCGTCGGCTAAATCCGAAGGTGGAAGCGCAATGCATTCGGCAATGGACCTAGTGTGGCGGACGGTGCGTAGCGATCAGGCTGTCTCTCACATCGATACTGAAATTAAAACCGCCGTCACGGAGTATCTAGCCAGCTCTCTGTTGCCCTCGTTTGAAAAGGAAGCCATTCGTGAGGAGCTACTCGAAATCGCACCAGTAGTGGCGAAAGCGTTGGGTTCTCATTTTGAGGAACAAGGCGAAGTTCGGACTGAATCGTGGTTTGAAACTGAGTTTGAGGGCATTCGACTTCACGGGAAGATGGATGCTGTACTTGTGAACGGCGACACAGTGAAGGTTTTTGATTATAAAACAAAACAGGCGATGTCCCCGGCTGCAATCAAGGGCGAAACGAAATCGAGTAACGGTGATTATTTCCGACAGTTAGTATTTTATTACATGTTGCTCGGTGCGCAGTCGGCGTATGCTGGCAAACAAATTATGCCGGCGCTTGTGTTCATCAAGCCTGATGATAAAGGGAGATGCCCCATTATTTCTTTGCCGATTACTCAAGCAGATGTTGTGAACCTGAAAAAAGAGGTTGCGATATTGGTTGAGGCAGTAAAGACAGGGAAATTGATTGATGGTCGTTGTGGCGAGGACGACTGTCAGTGGTGTGGAATGTCGGAGTTGTAATTAAATGGAAAGCCCCGTTCCGCAAAGCGGAACGGGGCTTTCCTCTTAACCTCGACGAGCGAGCGTTGTTTGGGAAAAGCCTAGGGAGCGCGGCGGCGCGAGCTCGAGGAATTTTTTAGAAAAAAAATATCCGTGCTTTTCTCAAACAATGCGAGCGAGTTTTTACTTCCCCGACAAAATCAAATCGATAATTTCCTTCATGACAGCGAGTTGAAATGCGCCACCAATGCCAACTTTTTTATTGGTCGAGTCTAGAGTAATGACATTAGGGCTTCCTGGTGGTAGTTGGTTTAAAATGCTTTGGTTAATCTCACTTAGTCGTTTTGCTGCCGCGGTTGTTATTGGGTTTGTCATTACCAATACAGTATTTGGTGTCCCGCTCACCCCTGCGGTCAGACCATCTTCGTAATCGGCTTTCACCTTGGCACTGTATTTTCCGCTATCAAGACAAGTTTGGAATTGAGTTACATTTAAACCGACCTGGCCAGCAATCTTTGGTAGTTGGGTAAGGTCGAGACCGTTATTTGATGGTGTTACGGATAGCAATTTATTTATGTAAGCCCAGAATTTTTCATTACCACCAAGTTCTAATGCACATTCGGACGCCTCGGCTTCCGTAAATGCCTTTGGATGAATATCGAGTGGGAAGTGGCGATAAACCCAAGCTACATTGCCAGTTTTTCCATACTGATCAATGAGCGTTTGCATTGTTGTGTGGAAACTTTTGCAGAACGGACACTCTAGGTCTGAGAATTCCACCATTACTATTTTTGCATTTGGGTTGCCAAGTATATGATCGTCTGCGGTCACATCTCGAAGTGTCAGGTTTTCTGTGATAGAGGTGTTTGTGGCTTGTGCGGGTTCTTTAAACACATTTTTTGCTGGTCCACCGTTTGATAGTAAAACAGCTCCGCCTATGATAACGCCGGCTATAATGATTGAAACTGGTACTGTTAAAATATTTTTTTGTGGCTCCATAAGTATTTAAAATTATTATTTCACCCATTCTAGCATAAACAAATAAGAAAAGGCGCCGCGATG
>JBBTUO010000026.1:0-11271 GCA_038063715.1 Patescibacteria group bacterium
CGACGCCACCGGCGAAGGAGCCGGCGGCGGCCTTCAAGGCCGCCGCCCTGCTTTTATTCAGAAAAATTTCAGAAACAAAAATCACAAGAAAAAGTGTCGGCAACCCTCCAAGAGGAGGAAATAAAATACTTCCGACAATAAGCCCGATAAAGCCGTTTATAATCGACTGCTTTTCGGCCCCAGCATATTTCGCACCTAAAACCCCAGCCGAGTAATCAACCAGATGTGATAAAACGAAAATTATACCGAGAATACCAATCTCACCCGCCTGCAGATGCTGAAAAGCATCAAAAATTCCGTAAATCAGTGCCACGATAAACATATATGTTATCGCCGGAAATATGGGTATTAGCACCGCCAAAACCGCTGGGAACAGCATGACTGTGAAAATGATTGTGAGAGTCAAATGTGACATTTAGTTTCGATTAAGATGCTCCCACGCATATTCCCTATCAGCACCAACTTTTTTGCCGGGATTAAAAATATTCAATGGGTCAAAAATCTTTTTTGTTTCCTCAAACAATTTCATAATTTCCGGTCCGTACATCATCGGCAAGTAGGAACTGCGAATCAACCCGTCATTATGCTCACCGGTTATCGTACCCTTAAATTCCATCACAAGCGCATACACCTTGTCAGACAATTCCTTGATAATTCGCACACTTTCATCCTTTCGTAAATCCATAAGTGGAATTATGTGGAAATTACCATCGCCCACATGTCCGGCAATCGTATACATAATTTTGTAATGCGAAAAAATTTCCTCTAGCTTTGGAAAAAATTCAGGCAAAAATTCCGGACGCACCACAAAATCGTCGATAAACGGCGCTGTCCGCAAATTACTCAAGTGTTGGCGCAATAAATTGAAACTCTCCCGCCGAAACGTCCAATACTTTTTCGCCTCGGCATCATCCTTGGCAATTTTAGTCTTCAGATGAAATGGCTGTAAAGACTCCCTGGCTTGCTCAGCCTTTCTCAGAGCATCCTCCTTTGTATCCCCAGAAAACTCAGCAATTAAAATTAACTTCGGTACTCCACCAGTAAGCACCATAAGGAATTCAGGCAAAAACTGAAAGGCTAGCTTGACCATATTGCCATTGAGCTTTTTTACAATGGCGGGAAAAAGTTTGAGGGCAATTTTGAATGTATGATCATCAAACGACTCAAAACTTTCTGGCTGAAATTTCAAAACAGCGTTAGTAACTTCGGCCAAAGGCTTTAATGTTGGCAAAAAAGCAACAAGAAGTGATGTGTATTTTTTAGGCTGAATCAACTTAAATTTTATCTCGGTAATAATGCCGAGTGTTCCCTGGGAACCCGTAATGAGCTTGGTTAGATCAAAAATACCTGTGGCTTTGTCGTACACATTCCACAAAAAATAGCCGGCGGAATTTTTCGAAACAGCTGGTTTGGCTTTCTTGAGAAAATCATAATTTTTCGTGATCAACTCAAACATCTTCCGACACACCTCCCCCATAAAATCCGTCCGAGTGCGCTCTTTTTCAATTTCAACAATACTCATCGGCCGAAATGCGTACTCGCCCCCATCTGCCAGCACCATTTTCACTTGCCGAACATAATTTTCGACTTTACCATAAATCAACGTTTTTTCACCTCCGGAATTATTAGCCACCATGCCTCCGACAGTACACAAATCGCGCGATGCAGGATAGGACGGCATCAACAATCCTTTTTCAAGTGTCGCTTTTTCAAAGTCACGATAATAGACTCCGGGCTCGGCAATAGCATGCCCCGACCCCACTTCTTTGATTGTATTAAAATGCGGCAAAAGATCTAAAATGATAGATTCGGAAAGTGGACCCCCCGACATATCGGTGCCGGCCGACCGAGCTGTCAAAGAAATGTTTTCTCCTGCGACTTTTTTTTGCCGCGCAAACGAAACAAGATTTTTAATATCAAACACGTCGCGAGGCGCCACAACAAGCGTGGGCTTCACTTCAAAAAGGCTCGCGTCATGGCTCGCAGCCACAAGCGTTTTTTCGTCAGAATAAATTTCGCCTTTGAAGAATTTTTTAATTTCTGGTTCGTAATTCATAAGATAAATATACGAAAATACGAATTAAACGAATATACGAAACAATACGAACGCCGAAATGGTATCAGAGAAATTTTCGTATATTCATCCCCTTTCGTATGTTCGTATTTATTGTATCATTTTTCGGATTGCCGCGAGAGTATCCCCAGGATGAGAAACCTGAAGTGTCTCGCAAACACCGACAACCGTCTCATCATTGCCGCCTGGGAATAAGGCGTCTCCAATATATAGCGCATCTTCTTTATTCCAACCAAGCGTTTCGAGCAACCGCTTCACGTTATAGCCCTTGTTTTTACCGCGTTCAAAATAATCAAAGCAAGTTGTACCGCCGATCTTTATCTCAAGAGTTTCTGAAACAAACGGAATCTTAGACAAAACATCTACCCTTCTTTCAGCTTTTGGATCAAACTGTTCTTTTTTTTCAAGATTAGCGTTGTGACCAAGCAGACTAAAAGAAATCTGACATCCGCGGTCCTGAATCAAATCACCTTCGTCCGCTCCCACAAGCAAATGCCCAAATAAATTTTTTATGTTTTTGACATGTTCCAAAACCTCCTTTTTTTGATTCTCTGATAGGGTATTCCGCCACAATTCGCTCTGGTCGGGAGCTTTGGCATAGTTACCATTTTGCGCAAGCATAAAAATATTGCCGAGAAAATCCGGCGTTACCTGCTTTAGTGTCTGCTCAGCCGTAGCGCCAGAAACCGTAATCACATTCTTAGCCAAGGCAAGCCTCATCAAAGCCTCCTTCATCGAAGGCTCTATAAGAGACCGACTGCGGGTCAAGGTTTGATCTACATCAAAAAAAACATGCTTAAAGTTCTTCATAGAAACCTTACTCCTTCCTCCAATAGGGCTGGAAATTTAAAATCTGCTCTACGAGGACTTCAGATGATTGTCGATTAAAACAAAGCCCCCGATCATCAACATAAACACTGGCGACCGGCTTCGAACCAGTGGCATCAGGAAACAGCGGATTGTCATTTATATAATCAACCGGGATAGCGTGTTTGTTACAATAGTCCCGTATTAAATCAGTGCTTCGAGTAGAGCAGACAATAATTGTGTGTCCAAGACCCTTCAGTGTACGAATTGTTTCAACAATTTCCGGTATAGGTTCACCTGTATGCTCCAACCCAGCAAAACCATGATACTGCGATATTACTCCATCGAAATCGAAGGCAATGGTTCGTGGTTTTTGGTCTGTACTCATAACGTACTAGTATACCAGACCGGGCGTCTTTTATATCAACTTGACTTTCCCCGGGATTAAAACTACTATCAATAGATGATTTTGCAGTGCCCAATCATGAATAAGAAGAGCAAGAAGATCCCGACCCATCGAGGGCTTATTCTTGTTATTTAATTCGCACTGTCTCTGAAAAAATAATGATAAGAACAAGCCCTCGACGGGGCTTGTTTTGTTTAAGTCACAACTAAACAAAAACAGTACACACAACAACGAAAGAACATTGACATGAGCACAGCAACATTCCGAGGCACCTACACCGCCCTAGTTACTCCGTTTAATAATCAGGGCAAATTCGACCGCCACCAGCTTGAAAAGCAAATCGAGTTTCAAATCGCCGGAGGAGTTCAGGGTATCGTCCCTGTGGGGACCACTGGCGAATCGCCGACCCTATCGCATCAAGAACATGGCCGGGTCATTCAAATGGCGGTCAAAATAGCTCATGGACGAGTAAAAGTCCTAGCTGGAAGCGGTTCAAACTCGACAGAGGAGGCAATACAACTGACCCTAATGGCGGAACGCTATGGAGCAGATGGCTCGCTCCAAGTATCTCCGTATTACAACAAACCAACACAAGAAGGTCTGTTTCAGCATTTTGACGCAATCGCGCGATCAACTAAGTTGCCAATCATTCTCTACAACATACCTGGACGATGCATGGTGGACATAACCGTCCCAACTGTGTGCCGTCTGCGTGACAAACGGACAAACATTGTCGGCATCAAAGAGGCCAGCGGCAGTTCCGATCGAGTAACAGAGTTGCGTTTGAAACTCGGAGAAGATTTTACAATTCTCTCCGGGGATGACTCACTCACTCTGCCGTTTATGTCGGTTGGCGCAAACGGGGTAATCAGTGTCGTATCCAATGTGTTACCCGCGTTGGTTAACGAAATGGTTCTAACCATAGAACAGAGTGTTGCTGTAGCCCAAAAAATCCATGCTCAACTCTACCCTCTGACCAAATCTTTGTTCCTAGAGGGCAACCCCGTTGGCGTAAAATGCGCGATGCGGCTCTTGAAGCGGGATAGCGGATTCGTTCGTTCCCCCCTATCGAGAGCAAGTAAAGCGACAGAAGACGTCATAGGACAAGAGTTGATGGCTCTTGGAAAAATGTTCAAGTTGTAAAAACGCAAGCGGACCTCATCAGTCCGCTTTTTCTTCCCAGTTTTGTTTACGAGCCTTGCGAGTATCTACAAAACCTGAGGACGTCGAGTAGCCTCGACGCTGTCTATATTTATCCCCAAAAGTGGAAAAATTTTGACAGTATAATACCTGAGCGTATAATAGTTTAACTAATAACTAACGTATGCTTAACAAAAAAGATTTATGAGAAATGTAACAATTTATAGTACGCCAACTTGCCACTTCTGCCACATGGCAAAAGATTTTTTCACCGCAAATAAAGTTGCTTTCACAGACAAAAATGCAGCGGCTGACCCTGTTGCTCGCAAAGAAGCACTTACAAAATCTGGCCAAATGGGCGTGCCCGTAATTGATATTGATGGGACAATTGTGGTTGGGTTCAACGAAGCAAAACTCCGCGAGATCCTCGAGATAAAATAAATAAGAGAAAACGCCCCGGCCGGAACGGCCGGGGCGTTTAGTTTTCGTCGCACCAGGAAACAGAGGTATGTGCGACGTCCTCAATTCATTGCAACCACGGAGTACCGTGGGCAAAATTGCACCACAGGGCACTTCTTGTTTCCTAACTCGCTAAGAAGCTCATAAGGAAACAAAGTCGAGAAAAGAAAACCGACCGGGAGCAAAAGGCTCCAGGCCGGTGTTGAAATGGTTGTGAGTGGGGTTTAACCCAATGCCTCATAACCTTCCCTCAGCAATCGTTCAGTATCCGCCCACCCCAAGCAAGCGTCCGTGATGGATTGGCCGTAGCGTAACCTCTTGGGATCCGCCAAGAGTGGCTGGTTGCCTTCGTGGAGATTGCTCTCAAGCATCGCACCAACAACCACCGGACCCGTCTTACGCTGTGCAACGACACTCTTCCAGACAAGTTCCTGAAGGGCGTGCTTTTTACCGCAATTGCCGTGGCTACAATCAACGATGAGCTCCTCAGGCACACGCGCGGCACGAAGCGTTGCAACTGCTTCATCCACATTAGCAATGCTGTAATTGGGACCGTGTTTACCGCCACGCAAGACTGCATGACACCACTTGTTGCCTGTGCTTTGAATGATAGCCGTGCGACCGTCAGGATCAATTCCCAGGAAACTGTGTGAGGAGCGCGCGGCGCTTATTGCGTTCGCGGCCGTCTCAATACTGCCATCCGTGCCATTTTTGAAACCGACAGGCATCGACAGCCCGCTTGCCATCTCGCGGTGTGTCTGTGACTCTGTGGTGCGAGCACCAACAGCGGCCCAACTCACAAGATCAGCGATGAATTGTGGAGTAATCGGATCAAGAAATTCAGTCGCCACCGGCATGCCGATGCCAACGATGTCGAGAAGTAGCCTGCGGGCAATTTTCAGACCTGTTTCGATATCGTTTGAGCCGTTCAGGTGCGGGTCGTTGATAAGACCCTTCCAACCAAGAACGGTGCGAGGTTTTTCGAAATAAACCCGCATAATGATTTCCATCCGATCAGCAAACTCGTCACGGATCGGGGCTAGGTGGCGGGCATATGCTATCGCCGCCAAGGGGTCATGAATCGAACAGGGGCCGGCAATCACCAACAGTCGCCGGTTCTTCTTGTCGAGAATATCTTGCACCCTTTGGCGACCAAGAATGACCGTCTCGGCGATGCATGGAGTAATCGGCAACTGTCCGGTAAGATCGCGTGGTGTGATAATCGGACGGGTAGCCTGAATGTGCCAGTTGTGCGTGCTTTGCATAGTAGTTTTGCGTTTTGGGTTCACTGCATTTTAAATTGTCGAAGACCTACTTTTTATTTCCGCCAAGAAACAAAAACGAGCCCTGTTCTAGAGCTCGTTTTTGATTTCGTTTGTGAGAGAGATTAACGAGAGCAAAAACCAACTCTAGAATTTAGAGCCCAAAAGAAGCTAAAATACATAAAGTTGGTGGTTCCAGATGTCATAAATTTATTACAAGTAACTATACACCCCTCACAGAAAAAGGCAAGGCCCCCGAAAATTGTGGCAATTTTCGGGGGCACGATTCTTATACATTTTAGAACGGCTCAACAGCCTGTTGAGCCGTTCTTTTTGGCTCTACAGAGCCGTTTTTAAAATTGGCTATTTCCGGCTAATATGCCTTGTAAAAAACCTTACTGCCGTAGCGCAAATCAACATAATCAACCGTGGACAAATCACCTGCCCCACCGAGATTGGGATCGGAAATAATAGCCCTAAAATTACTCAAAACCGAAACGAAATCGGCATCGCGACCAAAAATTAGGCGTGGTCCGACCAAGAGCTTTGCCTCAAAATCGGTGTCCGTTCGCTCGCGAAAAAACGAAACCGGGAAATCACTGTCTGCTAAATCTTTAGCAAAATCCAAAAGTGCGTAGAAATACTCAACCGAGGCGTATTCCTGTCTGATCGGATCCCCTTTGGATTTCGCTGAATAAAATTTCAAATATTTAGTAGTAGAGCTACCGAGTATTGAATCCGGAGCAAAAATAAATCCATCTGCATCCAAGACAAAACAATGCTCAGTAACGCTTTTTGTAACTGTCGACGACTCCGCCTGACACCACAGTGCTTCAGGCGTCCGTTCAGTCAGCCTTATGGTAATTGCGTGAAGATTTTTAAAACTAATGGATACTCGCTCAACCTGCGGAAATAATTCCAAAATTTTGTTCTCAATCGCACCTTTTGGATATAAAAGAATGTTCGCTCGAGATGCTGTGTACAAATAACGCCCAATCAAAAATTCTTCGGCCAAATCAGTAATTTCAGTCGGTACAATTGTCTTTGCACCCTCCACCTCCACATCACGAATAGTCACCCATTCATGCCCAGAAAGTAAAAATACCGATCCCCAGGCACCGAGCACACAAAAAATGACAAAAAAAGTCCGCCACAACAATGCGATCCGTCGCCTCTTGGCGAGCCGAGCAGATTTTAAATTGTGTGTCCGACCATGCATCGTAATCTATAGGGAGATAAAATGTTAGAACCGAATAAATGACCCGAGATGCGAGGCGCCGGCGAGGCTTGCGACTAAAATGTATGTTTATTACATTGCGGGAGCAAACGGAGCCGGCAACAATGCATATTGGGTTATTTATTTGGTTATAACTGACTTGCCGAAATATTTGTGGAGCACCTCTGGAATTTTAATCGAACCATCCGCCTGCTGATTATTCTCCACAAGCGAAACCAAAATACGAGGTGTTGGGATCGCAGTATTGTTTAGCGAGTGAGCATAACGAGTTTTCCCTTCCGCATCCTTGTAACGAATATTGAAACGACGACACTGAAAATCGTGGAAATAAGAAGCAGAAGAAATTTCACGATATTTTTGCTCCTTCGGCACCCAAATTTCAATATCATACTTTTTCACCTGACCCAGACCAAGATCGCCGCCGCAATTGATGACGGTGTGATACGGCAGACCGAGTGATTCTATAAACGCTTCGGTGTTGGCCTGCAACTCCTCGTGCAATTTCACCGATGTTTCGTGATTGGCCTCGCACAAAATTACCTGCTCAAATTTGTGAAACTCGTGCACCCGAATCAAACCCTTGACATCTTTGTTGTAACTGCCGATCTCGCGCCGAAAACAAGGGGAAAAGGCCAAATATTTCAGCGGCAATTTGGAAAGATTGAGCACTTCCTCGGCATGAAAACCCATCATCGGCACTTCAGCGGTGCCGGCAAGCGCGTCACCATCCTGGGTCATATAAAAATCCTCAACATCGCCCGGAAGATGTCCCGTGCCATATAAATTTTGTTTTCGTACAATCACCGGCGGAATGACAAGTGTAAAACCGCGGGCGCCAAAAAATTCGCGCGCATAATTCCAAATCGCAAAACACAATTCCGCACCTGGGCCGGTCAAAAAATATCCGCGAAAACCGTGCACCTTCACTCCCCGCTCGAAATCGGCCATGCCAAGCGCGGTCATGAGCTCCAGGTGATCTTTTGGTTCAAACGTAAAGTTCGGCTTTTCACCCCAAACTTTCACTTCGGCATTTTCTGAGTCAGTTGCACCTTCTGGAACCGACATATCTGGAACATTTGGAACCTGGAGCATTAGAGCCTGCCAATCCTTCATAATCACTGCGAGATCCGCTTCCTCTTTTTGAAGCGACTCTTTCAGGATTTTCATTTCCGCAATCAATGCGTCGCGTTCGTCTCGAATTCCTGCTTTAGCAATTTTATCGTTAAAAGAGTTTTGCTCGGCGCGTTTTTTTTCGGACGAGCCCATCAGCTCGCGACGACGATCGTCGAGCGCAATCAAGGCATTAATATCGACAGTAACGCACTTTTTCTTGGCGCCCGCGATCACTATGTCTCTATTTTCTCGAATAAATTTAATATCAAGCATGGGGAAGAGTGTTTAGTATATAGTAGGTAGTATATAGTATTGAGGACAAGAAAAAAAGCGCCCCGAGACAAATTGGGGCGCAAGAGATTGACGGGAAGAAAAGCTACTAGGTCTCCGCGGGCTAACCAACCTCGCATCCCGCGCAGTAAAGCTCGTAATTCGTCAGCGGTGCCGAGGCAAGAGCGACTTTTGCAAAAAGTGCACGCCACTCTTCAGATTCGCGACTGACCTTGCCGCGAAGAGCGTCGAGTTGACGACTGAGCTCATTATACTGCGCGAGAAGAGTGGCGAACGGTAGTGGTTTTTTGGGATTCAGTGGTGTGCTCATGGGATGGAGGTGTTAGTGTGAACTAGAGCTCGCACACATACGCAAGCTCAAACTATACTATAATAATAGTAATGCAAAAATTGCCGAGTAACAAGTGGCCTTCTCGTCTGAAAGAAATCCCCGACAAGCCAAAAGAACTTTGGATCGAGGGGCGATTGCCGCCCGACGAGCATAAATATCTTTGTGTCGTTGGCGCGCGCAAATATTCGGAGTACGGAAAACAAGCGGTGGAAAAATTGATTGCCGGCCTTCGCGGATATCCGGTCGTTATCGTCTCCGGGCTCGCCCTCGGCATTGATTCAATCGCCCACCATGCGGCACTCGACGCGGGGCTCACTACCCTTGCCATACCGGGTTCCGGCCTCGACCCAAGCGTGCTGTATCCCGCCAGCCACCGGCAACTGGCCGAAAAAATTGTGGCGAAAGGCGGCGCGCTTCTTTCAGAATTTGAACCTGATTTCAAAGCCACCCCATACAGCTTTCCGCAACGCAACCGAATAATGGCCGGACTGTCAGACGCAGTACTCGTAGTTGAAGCGGAACTCAAATCGGGCACCTTGATTACCTCAAAATACGCGACCGAATACAATCGTGATGTGTTCACAATCCCCGGCTCAATATTTTCGAGCACATCTGCCGGCCCTCACATGCTCATCCGACTCGGCGCAACACCGATCACCTCATCTGCAGAACTACTCGACGCTCTCGGCCTGGCTCCAACTGAACCCTCCACCCTAAACCCTAGCACCTATAGTGATTGTTCTCCCGACGAGCTAAAAATTATCGCTCTCCTCCAAACACCGACCTCTCGCGACGAACTCATCCGCGCATCGGGTCTCTCCGCTCGCGAAACCAACACCGTACTTTCAATGATGGAAATAAAGGGACTGATTAAAGAGAGCTTGGGCGAAATACATTTAACGTAAATTGAGAGCCCCGCCATATACGCCATAGCGCAGATGATATAGTTTGATTAACGGCTCAGTAGTAACCACTGAGCCGTTGTCCCCGTTTGCAACTGGCGGAGGCTTACCGGGGTTATACAATAGTAGAAGTTGGTACGGCAATGGACAAAGCGCAATGCGGGAGGACCCGACCGCAGGTTGATCAGTGACCCGGCACTGATTGAACCCAAGGGCTTCGGCCCCGGTCACCGTCGGTGGCAATTATAACCACCCGCCTCCCAATGGTCGCATCGCGACCGCTCGCAACGGTCCTTGTGCCGAAAGCAACAGTTGCGGCTACTCCGCAAGGACAGCCGCAGCGACCCCGGAGTTCCGCAAGGACTCCGGGTGTTTTCGTTCCTATATTTAAAAAATAGAAAAATGAACCGCCCCGCGGCAGAGCCGACGGGGTATCAGGAGCATTCGCTTCACTCATCCTGATACGCGGCAGAGCCGGGGGGTATTCACCGATTAGCTCCTCGGCTCGGAAATGGCAAAATCAGAATTTTTCCATTTCTTCTCTCGCCCTACGTCGCTAATAAAATATTGGAAAATATAAGAATCGCAAAAAACGAAAAGTAACATATCTTATGCTATAGCATAAGATATGTTACTTTTCAGATTATTAGTTTTTATTTTAAAACAATGAGATACATTTTGACTTTTATCCGCAAGGGAGTATTGTTCTAGCCGACAGGGTGAACAACATGTGGTTTGATAAGTTCTGCACATGGGCTAGGCTAGCTTCATACTAAACCGTATTGGACTTGGCCGATGCTTGCCTGTCTCGACCCCGGGGCGATCACGTTCGCTCCGGGGTTCTCTTTTTTATAAATTTTTGACACAAAATGTAAAGATGTGCTATACCTACCCTTAGACAGATGTCTCTAAACAACTGGGTCTTTGCAAAGACTCGCAAATAAGGAACACCCCTAATGAACCCTCCTACCTACCGCACTGCTGAAAGTTTCCGACAATGGCTCGGGCGCACAGATGTGCCTCCGACGAAAGACTTACTTGATTGGTGTTACTACGGTTTTGGCCGAGGGCGGGGCGCAGATGACCCGAACCACGAACTGTTCAAGGCTCTGCCCGAAAATGGAACTGGATCAGTGTCGAGGAAAAAGCTCGCTCTTCGAATTGCCCGTGCCCTCAACGAGCGTCCGGATCTCGCGTTCCCCTATCCCGGCTATGACAAAGCCCCGGACCATCTGCTCTACGACCTACT
>JBBTUO010000027.1:0-5103 GCA_038063715.1 Patescibacteria group bacterium
TGTTTTGTGGAGGGATTCGTAATTTCTGTTTTGAAAACGCTCGATCGGCCATAGGTCACAGAATTGTAGCATAAGGATACAGTTTGACTGCAAGCGGCGAACACTTTACAACCTGTGGGCAAAAGGGGGATAAATATTATCGCTCAAAATAGATTATTATTTTGCAAAAAAATAAAAACCCCTCGCAGGCAGGGGTTTTGTGTGAAGTTCGGCGCTTTATTTCCACTGCGCCATCTCGCGTTCACGCTCTTCCAGAACTCTTTGTAACCACTTCTTTCCGGCCTCAACGGCCTTGTCGTAGGCACGGTTGTCGGTTCCTGGGATCACATCGAAATTTCCGTGGTGGTTGCCTCGCCCTGATAGGCCAAATGCGTAACGCATTTGAGGCATAAAACCCTTGCCATGGAAGCTTTGGACGTGAATGATGAGCAGGCCGTAGAACGTGTCATCGCTGACGTCAATCACGTCTTCGGCGCAAGGGACAATGGTTGAAACAGTGGGCGAACGATCATTCCTGAAGTCGTCGCGCCAAGTTTTCTGCAACCGTGTCGCACCGGCTCTGACCGCCCTTACGAACTCTCGTTCTCGACGAGCGCGCTCGTCGATGACCCCCTGGGCGAGTGCTAGTGCCCTTCGTGGGTTAGTGATGCATCCGAAGGGCATTGAGGGGGTCTTCCCTAGCCACTGTCGGTAACGAGCATGCGCTACCACTTGTTGCGGACTGTCCGGAACAAACATTCGCCAAACACGATTTGTCATAGGGTTTCCTTCTCAGACTTTTGGTCTGTGTGCTACCACGTTATTGTGAGTCTACCCTTAATCCTAGCATAGATTGTTATAAAAGTCAATACATTCTCTTGTCGCCATTGTTGAGTTAGATATGATAAGCTTATCCATCATGCAATTAGTCATTTTAGCCGCAGGAAGGGGGAAACGAATGAAGGAGCTTACGGAGAATGTCCCGAAGCCCTTGCTTACTGTGCTTGGTAATAATCTCATAGAGTTAAAGTTAGCCGTTCTGCCGAAGGAGATTGATGAGGTCATAATTGTAACCGGTTATTTGGGCGATAAAATCCGCCAGCATTTCGGTTCTGATTTCGGCGGTCGCTCAATTAGATATATCGAACAAAAAGAGCTTATGGGAACGATGCTAGCCCTAAAAGAGGCCGAATCGGTGCTCAATGGCCGATTTTTGGTGATGATGGGGGATGATCTATACAGCAAGGAAGATGTGCTTTCCTGCCTAAAATATCCATGGGCGGTACTGGTTAAAAAAATGGAGGAAAGAGGAAAGGGTGCTCGAGTTCTTGTTGATAAGAAAAAACATATTATTGATATTACGGAAGGAGCTGAATTAGATAAGGGAACATTAAATAATGCGGGAATGTATGTTCTTCAGTCAGAAATTTTTAAATATCCTCTAGTTCAGATTCCTTCTGGAGAATTCGGGTTGCCGCAAACAATTGCTCGAGCAGCAAAAGATTTTGAAGTGACCGTGGTTGAATCAAAAAATTGGCACCAGATTAGCACCCCTGAAGATTTGGATAGGGTGGAGAAAATTTTTACAAAAGTTACAAAGAAAAAGTAGTCTGAAGCTCCATTTTATATGCGGTAGGGCTTCAGCTGCTCCTCTAGCTTTACTTGCTCTGTTTTTAGTATGTAAACCTGAGTATCTGTTTCCTTAATGATTCGCCATATCTCGACAAGCGGTTTATCTTCATCGTGAGAACGGTAGCGGGCCTCTCTTTTCCTTTTCTCTTCGGCATTCTTTTTTTGAGTCGCTTCCAATTTAGATAATTCCGACTTTATCTCAACATACTTTTCAATTTTTTTATGTAGATCTTGAGCCTTATCCAGCCATCCTTGAAAACCAAAATTACCAAAAGGTGTTTCAAAATAACCATCGAACCTAGCCAATTCACCAGCGATAAAAGTTTTCTCTACTTCAATGTTGCCAGTTTTTGGTAAAACTCGTCCATACGAGTCCGTTAATTCGTAGTCAACCTTAATCGTTGGAACCTCGGCTGCCGGTGCCGTCGCCTCTATTTTTTCAAATCCCTGTTGCATTTTAGCCCTTTAGTTTTATTTTTGTAATACTGTCGCTGTCCTCCACGAGAAAACCAGCCATTTCGATTTGGGCGCGTAATCCATCTGATTTTTTCCAGTCCTTGTTGGCACGAGCTTCATTACGTAGAGCAATGAGTGACAAAACAGATTCGGGGACAGGTTCCGCCACGCCTTTCGGAAAGGTGTGGCGGCCTTTTTCTAGATCCAACCCAAGCACACGATCAAAATCCAAAATAGTCGCCAGTTTGTCCGCTGAGGCAATAATTTTATCGTCCAGTACCTTGTAGACCAGAGACAACCCTTCCGCGGTATTTAAATCGTTGTTTATCGCTTCGATAAATCTCTCTGCGTATTCAGCATTTATTTTGCCCCCATCTGGAAGTTCTGAAAGCGCTCGATAAACTCTTTCAAGACTAGTCCCACCAACTTTTTTTACAATTTCTTCTTGAAATGCGATTGGTGTGCGATAGTTTGCCAACAATAAAAAATAACGGTAAGCAAGTGGAGAAATTCCTTTTTCTCGCAGGGATTTTAGGGTAAAAAAGTTGTCGCCAGACTTGGCCATTTTACCACTCGATATATTTACATGCTCGTTGTGGAGCCAGTAGTGGGCAAGAGGTGCATCGTAGGCGGATTCAGATTGAGCAATTTCGTTGTTGTGGTGCACAGGTATATGATCAATTCCTCCAGTATGAATATCAAAAGGCTGGCCGAGATATTTGTAGGCCATAGCCGAGCATTCAATGTGCCAGCCAGGGAAGCCGCTTCCAAAAGGCGACCCCCAACCAATTTCAGTATCAGAAAATTTCCACAACACGAAATCCGCCGCACTGCGTTTTTCTGAATTGACCTCCACACGAGCTCCAGCCAATTGCCCCTCAAGATTTATGTTACCGAGTTTCCCATACTCAGGATACTTCGATATATCGTAGTAAATGCCATCCTTAGTTTTGTAAGCGATGCCTTTTTTTTCTAAAATTTTTATAATTTCAATATCTTCCTCTATGTGATCGCTTGCCTTTGGCATTTCGTGCGGAATTTCGCAGTTCAACGCTTTCAAATCTTCAATAAATGCCATGGTATAGAAATCGGCAACCTCTCGCATCGCTTCTAGCGTGAAGGGCTTGTTTTCCCGTTTGAGAGCTTTTACCATTTTGTCATCGCCGTCGTTTGCGTCAGAGGTTAGGTGTCCCACATCGGTGATATTCATAACCTGTTTTACTTCGAAGCCACTGTACTCGAGTGTTCGCCGTAATACATCTACAAACACATAGGCCCTTAAGTTACCTATATGAGCATAGTTGTAAACAGTAGGTCCACAATTGTACATACTGACCTTTTTAAGCCGTATTGAGGTAAATTTTTCCTTTTTGCCGGTTAAGGTGTTGTGTAGGTGTAAAGACATAATTTATAGACATTTAACCTTTAACAATTGACATTTGACTTAAGCCGGGGAGTTACAGGTCAATGGTTAATTGTCAATTGTTCGTCTGCGACTAGAACCACTTTTTCCATTTAGCCAAAAGCACTAAAAAAATGGTACTCGCCAAACAGGTTCCAGTTACAATAAGCCAGTCGTTTTGCCCCCCGACAATCGGAGTATACTTCGTGCTCATTTGGAAAAAGTTTGTGATAACCGATGCAGGAAGAGTAATGAACGCAAAAATTGTTAACATCTTCATTGTCTCTGTCTCGCGTGTGTTGAGCAGGGAATTATTGGTCTCACGCAATTCATTGACTGATTCAAAGCAACCTTCTAGAGCCGTCGCAACCTTGTAATATTCACCAATGATAGCTCGTGTATGATATGAAAAACCGTCACCAAAAAATTTACGACTTGCAGATTCAAACGATTCTAGAACCTGCCTGTGAAGATGGGTCGCTCTTTTGATATTCAGTAATTCACGACTAACTTCCGAAAGCTTTACAACCATGGCGCGCTCCTTGCCTTTAAAAATATTTTCCTCAATGCTCCGTATCGTGTCAGCAAGAGCCTCAAGTTCCTGGGTCAACGATTCATATAGAGTACGGATCATATAGAAAAAAACATACCCAGCGTGCTCGGCCATGTCACTACGGTCAAGAACAGAATTTACCTCAAATAGCTTGGAAAATTGGTGGAGCGGATCAATTGCGTCGTATCGGCTCGTAATAATAAAATCCTTCCCAATAATGAAGTCGATTTCCTGCTGTTCAACTAGACGCTTGGAATCCTTACGACGAATTACGGGTAATTGGAGGATCAGATATATAAAATTCGGATAGAGGTCAACTTTTGGACGAATAGAGGGGCCCACAAGTTCCTGGGCGACTAGAGGGTCAATATCCCACTGAATCATAATCTGCCGAAGCTCTTCTTGTGTCGGACACTCGAGGTCAATCCACGTCAATTTTTTGTGCGCGTATTTTAAAATCACACTACAATTATACTATAGCTACTAGTAATAACGAATCCACAGTAAATATACTTATACTACCAATAGCAAATCAGTAAAAAATATGAATCCCAACTCCACATTGGTATATTCGTACTGATTTGCTATTGGCAGTAAGGTAGATTCGTAAGGATTTGCCGTCATGCGACGACAGCTCGCCAATAAGAATTGGGCGGTTGTTATTGGTAGTAAATATGAGATAATGTTCTGACTAATGAAAAATTTTTCGGCAAAACAATCAGGTCCCATTATTATCGCCCTTATTGTTATTGGCGTTTCTTTTTTTGCTGGATTTAGTACAGGAGTCCAAAGTCGTCCAGCCATTGAAAAGGTGGTTGCCTTGGAAAATAAGGAGGGGGGTAAGCCTAGCACTGTTGACTTCGCTCCGTTTTGGAAGGCGTGGAGTGTTTTGAATGAAAAATATGTTTCTTCGGCAACAAGTACTACCGATCAGGAGAAGGTCTGGGGCGCAATTGAGGGCTTGTCAGCGTCGCTCAATGACCCTTACACCGTATTCTTCCCGCCTGAAAATTCAAAAATGTTCCAGAGTGAGATTGCGGGAAATTTTGAGGGTGTTGGTATGGAAGTTGGCATTAAAGAC
>JBBTUO010000028.1:0-4362 GCA_038063715.1 Patescibacteria group bacterium
AAAAGCGTTCCGAAAAATGGCACACCAATATCACCCCGACAAAACAAAGGGTGACGCTGCCTCTGCGCAGAAATTTAAGGATGCGAGCGAGGCCTATTCAGTGTTGTCTGATGATAAGAAGCGCGCAGAGTACGACACTTACGGACAAACTTTTGCTGGTGGGGCGGGTCCCTCGGCTGGCGCCGGTCAAGGCTTCGGTGGATTCGACTTCTCTGGATTCGGTAATCAGGAGGGTTTTGAATTTGACCTTGGAGATATCTTTGGCGATTTCTTTGGCGGTGGTGGGGGACAGCAACGACCAAAACGAGGTCGGGATATCTCTATAGACGTAGAATTGCCTTTTGCTGAATCTATTTTTGGAACCGAGCGGAAGATCTTGCTCAACAAAACCGCAGTGTGTAGTGATTGTAAGGGCAGTGGCGCACGATCGGGAACTGACATGCATACCTGCCATGTCTGTAATGGCAAGGGTAAGGTTCACGAGACTCGTCGGACAATCATGGGTTCATTTTCTACTGCTCGACAATGTTCTGAGTGTGAGGGACGCGGTAGGGTGCCAAAGGAAAAATGTCCGACTTGTCGTGGAGCTGGTGTGATGCGAAAGGAGCAGGAAATTTCTGTTGCAATTCCATCCGGTATTGATGATGGTGAAATGATTCGTCTCACTGGAATGGGAGAGGCAGTAGTGTCCGGTACTTCAGGCGACCTATATATCAAGGTGCATGTAAAGCGTCATCCTGTATTTAAAAAGGAGGGTAGCGATTTGACCACGGATGTATCACTTAAACTCTCGAGCGCACTTCTCGGCGAAGAATACTCTCTACAAACTCTGGACGGAGAAATCAAAGTAAAAATTCCAGAGGGTGTTACTCACGGTGAAATTCTACGTGTGAAAGGGAAGGGTGTGCCGATTGAAAAAGGCCGCCGAGGAGATCTTCTCATTCATCTCAGTGTGAAATTGCCACATAAGCTTTCAAGAGATGCTCGGAAGTTGGTGGAGCAGCTTAAACAAGAAGGAATCTAGTTATAATTTCCCCAGTTGGCGCATTTTTTCGTTGCCTCGTTCGTTTGCTCCCGCAATGTAATTAAACATACATTTTAGTCGCAAGCCTCGCTTGCGCCTTGAACTGCATCCAACTGGAAAAATTCTAAAATTAATTTTGTGCTAAACTTTTGAAGTGACCGCTCTCGTCGTTCAATGGATAGGATGTTCCCCTCCGAAGGGAACGATGCCGGTTCGACTCCGGCCGAGAGCACCAAAATGGAATCTGTTATTAAATCAAAATATAGTATCGCGGTAGTTATATGTTGGCTTTTTGTGTCTGTATATTTTTTCTTTTTCACTTCATCCCCATTTTCCTATTTCACTTTTCAAATAAATGATTTAATACTATTTTTCCCAATTGCAATTTGTGCTTTTGCCAGTTTGTTTGTAGCTAATCGCTTCATACATTTCGGCCAAATCGAGACAAGTATAGGTGGCCTGAAACAGAATTTTTTAATAATTTTTTACGCACTGGTATTAATTGCAATACCTGAAGAAATAATTTTTAGAGCCTATATTCAAGGAAATCTTCATTTGTTTACCTCAAATATTATTGCGGTGATTATCATATCATCCTTTATATTTGGAATTGCTCACTTACCCAACGGCGCTCGTGGTTTCCGACCCAGAGAGTGGAACTGGAAATTAGCGGCCATGTGCTTTGTGGCCGGTCTGTACCTAGGATTGGCCTACTTTCTGACCAATAGCCTAGTTGAGCCCGTAATTCTGCACACACTATTTGCCGTTGTGCCTAAAATATTCGTTAAGGATTACTAGACCATATTACAAGGTTCCGCCTCAGAAAATATTGATAAATAGCTATAAGTAGTGCTATTCTGAATATTAGATAGCCTTTCGACAGGCTTTTACTACAGCATATGCCTCCCTAAAGTCTAGGGGGTCATTACTGTAGTAAACCTGAAACTAAAAGAGTAAATCATGAACTCCTCCTTGAATCCGGTGAATAACTCATTGAGCACGGACTTTTACAGGTTCCGCCGCCGTTCCTTCGTGTCCTTCTGCATTTTTTCGAGCGTCCTTTTGTGTATGGGGCTTCTCGCAGGTGTGGATGAAATTGCGATGGCCACCGCAAATAGTGGACTGGGAATCACGCTTCTCATTCCAACTGTAATTTCCGTGGTGGGAATAGAGGCATCATTCATGCTGTATTTGTTATTCCACTGCTTCTGGAAAATAGCAGAGGCTAAGGGAGCGTAGAATATCGCCAGGTATTTCGAAACACAGGCGGCCAGTAATGGTCGCCTTTTCTTTTGTACCAAACCTCACTTTCTGCTATTATTCTTCGTATGACAAAAACAGCCCAAAAGGTACTGCTTTCAGGGATTCAGCCGACTGGCAGACCTCATATAGGCAACTATTTTGGCGCTATGCGTCAATTTGTTGAACTACAAAAGGCACATCAGTGCTATTTTATGATTGTGGACTATCACGCGCTCAACTTTGTTCAGGACGCTAAAGTAATGCAGGAAAATATTTTGAATTTGGCTCTCGATTATCTTGCAATTGGACTTGATCCGAAACAAGCAGTTATTTTCAAACAGTCGGACGTTCCACAACACGCTGAGCTTGCATGGATTTTTGACACCATTACCACCATGCCGTATTTGGAGCGTGCACATGCGTACAAAGACGCGGAGGCAAAAGGGAAGGAGCTTAGTGTCGGCACATTCAACTATCCAATGCTTATGGCGGCAGATATTTTGCTTTACGACACTGATGTGGTGCCAGTCGGGGCTGATCAAAAACAGCATGTCGAATACACACGCGATACAGCCGAAAAGTTCAATAGGATTTTCGGTGATGCCTTTAAGTTGCCTGAACCAATGATTGTAAAGGATGTTGCTGTGGTTCCAGGGATTGATGGTAAAAAGATGAGCAAGAGTTACAACAACACAATTCCACTTTTCGCGACCGATGCCGAGATTGAGAAAGCTGTGATGGGAATTGTAACCGACTCAAGTGGTGGAGTTCCCAAAAATGTGTACGAAATTCACAAATTGTTCCGCACAGAGGCAGAACTCGCCGATTTGTATAAGCAAAACGAAGGTAAGTACAAAAATCTCAAGGACGCTTTGATTGGAGACATCAAAAAATTTATCGGACCGATGCGCGAGCGACGAGAGGCATTTACAAAAGATATTCCAGCCGTTCTTAAAATTCTAAAAACTGGCGGTGAAAAGGCAAAAGCAGTCGCGGAAGCAAAAATGGAGGTGGTGAAAGAAAGGATCGGGGTTAAACTCTATTAGCAAATTCTAAAATGAATAAAGGCGCCCGGAGTGGACGCCTTGTGATAGTGCGGGCTGGTTAGCTGTTCCCTAACCAGCCCGCCGTCATATGCGTGCGCCTTTCATTTGGGTTCGAACAGCAAACCCTAATGACTCCACTGTTCTCTCCTCTGGAATACCGGGAGTCGTGTGTCCAGAAGACCGATTGCTTCCAACAATATGTGCCGAACCCCAATCGAGTAAGGTCAGGAACCTTCAGCTGGGCCATTCCCAGCTACATACACTATAGCACCACTCATCTTTTTTGTCAAGCATTTTTTATACGCTAAAATACCTTTTGTTTTAAAGCTTTTTTTGATACTATTTCATTTATGCAAAATCGGACATATATAAAGGACTTGTCGGAAAAAGTCGGTCAAGAAGTCACCATAAAAGGCTGGGTGGATATTCGCCGTGATCAGGGGAAAATGATTTTTTTTGATTTTCGAGATATGAGCGGATATGTGCAGGGTGTAATTTTGCCAAACGCAAAAGAGGCGCATGCCGTGGGAGAAAAAGTCCGTTCAGAATGGGTGGTAGAAGTTACAGGAAAAGTAAATCAGCGCCCAGAGCGAAACATTCAAAAAGACAAGCAGAATGGTTCAATCGAACTTGAAATTCTCGGTATTACCGTGTTAAACGAAGCCGAGACCCCTCCGTTTGATGTTCGTGGAGAGGGAAGTGAGATTGGTGAAGAGGTGCGACTGAAATATCGCTACCTCGATCTTCGCCGACCAAGACTTCAGAAAAATATTCGTACTCGAGATAAAATCATTACATTTTTCCGCGAGTATATGCATCGACATGATTTTGTTGAGATCGAAACCCCGATTCTGATGAAAGGTACACCGGAAGGCTCTCGCGAATACATTGTGCCATCTCGAATCGAGAAGGGAAAATTTTACGCACTCCCACAATCACCTCAGCAATTCAAGCAGCTATCAATGGTTGCCGGTTTTGAGCGTTACTTCCAGATTGCTCGCTGTATGCGCGACGAGGATCTTCGAGGTGATCGGCAGCCGGAATTTACCC
>JBBTUO010000029.1:0-10801 GCA_038063715.1 Patescibacteria group bacterium
ACACGAGTGTAATGAAGCGACCTAATCGGTTCTAACTTCGGGACATCGCCACCGCTAGCGAAAAATAACTGTTTCAAACAGATTTATTTTTCTGCTTGCGGAGAGGAGCAGTGCTCGGAAGCACTGCGTGAGGGATTCGAAAAGCTTATCCCATATTTTTGAGCCATCCGATGGCGAAAAAATGGGAAAGCTGTACTGCGGCTGTAAGCCGAGAAATTCCCTCCCAGCAGTATCTTTCTAGAAAACCCCTTTTTCTGTATACTCCTACTATGACCCTCCAACCAATCTCCGCCGGCGTCACACACAACCTACCAGCCGATTTAAAAAAAGCCCTCACCGGTGACAAGGCCGCCAGAACAGCTTGGGAAAACATTACACCGCTCGCGCGCAATGAGTGGATCTGTTGGACTATTTCCGTTAAGAAACCGGAGACGAGGAAGGAGCATGTCGGTAGAGTTGTCTCGCAACTTAAGGAGGGGAAACACCGCCCGTGTTGTTGGCCGGGCTGTCCCCATCGCAGAGATAAATCGATAAATCCCACGCAAAAATTCCTGCTCGCTAAACGATCTAAAAAATCTTAAATTTTTTAATGAATATGCAAAAACTCCAATTTACAATCAAAATCCAGGCCCCTAGAAAAAAGGTTTGGAACACCCTTTGGGAGGACAAAACCTTTCGTGACTGGGCAAACATTGTTGATGAAGGAACGTACATGGTGGGAGAAATGAAAGAGGGAAACGAGATTCAGTTTATTTCTTCGGTAAACGGCTATGGTGTCAAGTGTTTGATCGATAAGCTTACCCCGAACGAATTTGTGTTATTTAGGTTCATGGCAGACACAAAGGACAACGGAAAGCAGGAGCGTGAAAAGGACTGGACTGGCGGAACGGAGAGCCATTCTCTTACGGAAGAAAATGGTGTTTCTACTCTGACGGTTGAATTTGACGTTCCGACCAACAAGATGGAAGAAATATTTAACGTCAGATTCCCCAAAGCTTTGGAGAGGGTTAAAATTTTAGCGGAGGATAAGAAGGGTAAATAGGATTTTTTGGCCCTTTTCAATTCTCATTCAACTTTTAGCATTGCCGCCAATCTCCTCACCGTATTCACATTTCTCGCCGTCATGTTTTTGTACACCTCTGTTCCGATTAAATCGTGCAGGCCGCTTTTGTTGTAATTTTTTCTGTTCAGATTCCACACGATCGCCCCTGAAACATATTTCAGGGTATCAATTTTCGGATTGTGTTTAATGAGACCGATCGTTTCTTTTGTGTCGAACGCGTCCCAGAGGAAAAGCACGTCGGTTCTTTGTTCTGTGTCGTTCTGCCACGAAGCGGGGATTGCTTTTGCTAACGCTTGGATATTTTTCGCGTCCCGTACGAGTACTCTCACAGCAAACCCGAATTTCTTTTCGATCGCCATTTCCATTTTTTGAGCGAGCGCCTTCCGGTTTTTACCGCTATCAGAAAAAATGACATTGCCTGAGTTGATGTAGGTCGTTACATTGGTACAGCCAACGGATTCACATACCGTCGTGAGCATTTTCATATTCACTGTTTTGTTTCCCCCGACGTTTATGCCTCGGAGAAGCGCGACGTACTTCATGAGGCTATTCTAGCAAATTTTTTGCCAGTCCTTACACATTTTTGTAAATTTCTGTATACTTCTTTGCATTGGAGAGATGGATGAGTGGTTTAAATCAACGGTTTACTAAACCGTCGGCCTTTAATTAGGCCCGCGAGTTCGAATCTCGCTCTCTCCGCAATCGGCCCAAAAAGAAAGGATTTCTTTTTGGTTTGCCGTTGAGCGAGAGAGCGAGATTCGAACGCCGGAGCAGGTGTTTCGCGAGCACGCGAAACTAGCGAGGCGGTGCTCGACATATTTTTATTTATAAAAATAGAAGTCCCCTTGTGGGACAGAAAAATTTTGCGGGTAGCAAAATTTATTCGCGGGCGAATCTCGCTCCTTCCTGCAACCAGACAAATTTTCCGGGCTACAGGCTAATATTTCAAAGCGTGGGATTAAACCACCCCGCTTTTCTTTTTCTAGGCTCAAGGTTATCCCTACTTTGCTTTAACGGCTCACTGGTTACCAGTGAGCCGTTAAAGTCGTCGGGCAGAATTGGGCAACAAGAGCCGTCGCCAACAGACCGAAATTATCGAAAGCCCGGCTTTATTTCAGTCCTAAAAATCCACTAGTCGTTTTTTGTGATTGCAAAACCGCCCCGATTTTTCATCTGGGCGGTTTATGCCGTTTCCAAGCGCTCAATCATATTAGTTTTTAGTGATGAAAGTGTTTTCTACGGTGACGGAAACGTTACCGCTTACATCAATTGACTCGAGAACGTAAAAATAGATTTGATTTTTCAGAAGATTGTCGAGTCGCATTGACTTCACGGTACTAAGAGAATTATCTATCACGACAGAGCCACCTACGAAGGTCGGTTCAGTCTTGGCAGTCATTGATTCAAATGCAACCATCGGTGATGTGCTGTAAAACACCTTGGCACTTGCATTTTCATCGGTCTGCCAACTTAAGGTTGCGGTGCCGCTACCCGTTGTGACTGTTTTGTTGTTGATCATTGGCGCCGAGACATCAATGCCTCGCCCCGATTTCATAATTGTGTTGATGACGTTTAGTGTCGCTGGTCCAACACGGCCGACTGGAGATAATCCATAGCCGATCTGGAAGTTTTTCACTGCCGCTTGAGTTGCCGGTCCGTAATAACCGGTCACCAAACCTTCAGGATATACCTTCGGATCAGTAGCCAAGAAATTTTGGAGTGCGGTTACTTGCGCTCCTCGTGCACCGACATCAAGTTGTGAACTGACGAGTGTTGCTGTTGTGACTGTTTGAGCTTTTGCTGCTATCGGGAATGCAAGCATCCACAGGAGCAGTGACAGAATGACGGCCGAAACAACAATGAGGGCGAGTGTGCTGATTGTTTTTGTATATATGTATTTCATAGTAGTTTATTAGTTTAATAATTAATACGATAGGTGTTATAAGTTAGTACTCGACCTTTCTTGAGGTTGACGAATTAGCGGGTGTTTTGTTACAGGGCATTTTTAGGACACAGCCTGCAAAAACTGATGCCTCTCCAGCAGTCGGGGCATCAGTTTTTGCAGGCACCGTAATCGGCTAAACATGTATTTAGCCGATTACGGATTAATTTTATAAAACGGCTATGTATAGTCAAAACGAACGGCTCACGATGATCGTGAGCCGTTCGTTTTTGACCGCAAACCCCCTCCGATTGATTTGTTTACAACCCTGCTTTTTTGGCCACTTTTGTGACTTTTGCAGCACTTTTCACAACATCATTTTTAACTGCTTTAGCACTAGCACTAATTGTTTTCCAATGTTTTTTCAGGTCTTGTGCCAGAGCCTCGATTTCGTTTTTGCCAGATTTCAAACCTTTTACATATTCGCTTGCCACTGAATTGACGATTTCATGGTAGACCGGCTCACTGACCTCGCGCGCCTTTTCAAGCTTTTCTACAACATCACCTTTCATCTTGATAGCCCAGGCTTTTGCGTGTTTTTGATTTTTCTTTCCTTTTGGCCCAAGGAAAAAATAGGCCGTTGCTGCTAAACCGGCCAAGCTTGCTCCTATCGCTGTTACTTTTGCTACATTTGAACTAGTTTTTTTCTTTGCCATGTTTTTTAAATTATTGATTAATATGAACGCCTGATGATTACATCATGCGTAAGTGCTCGCTATGCCTCAAGAGTACTTGATGCATAAGTGTTCACTCCGTTACCTTACGCTCCCTTATTTTGATTAATTACTTTTGTATATTTAGTGACGCTCTGTAGCACGTTTCATTACATACCCCCTTTTTTCTTTCGCGTTCTCCTGCGCGATAGGGGAAAGAAAAATTTAAACACTACGCTATCCTCCAGCCTATCTTTGAGCTCGGTGAAAAACTCCTCGGAATCCCTGAATTTCTCCTGAAGGGCCTCTGAAATCATGTATAAGTTTTTACCGGCCTTGATTAAATAGCACAAAACAATTGCCACTAAAATCGCCACAACAATGGTTGCAACTGATGCAATGACAAAGAAAATATCCGCCTTCAATAGTGTGTCCATTGGCGGATTATAGCACAGCTATTTTAAAATTGAACATGATTTTGCGAAGTCACCTTAATTTCTGTATACTGTGATTAATTAATAAATTAATATATCGTATGATTGAAAAAACGTCAGATTCAAGCAGGAATATCGCGCTTTTAATCGCTCGAGTTATTGTCGGAGGAATTTTTGTGTACAGCGGTTGGTTGAAGGTGGCTGACATGGCCGCTACAGTTTCAATGTTCAACACCATGAGCATTCCAGCGTTTCTGACATACATCGTTTCTTACGGAGAACTTTTGGGAGGTCTACTCTTGATCCTTGGGCTGTGGGCTGAATACGCAACATTCTTTTTGGCGGTGGTAATGGTTGTAGCTGTGTATTTAACAAAGCCTATGGGTTTTGCTGTGTACGGTATGCCATTGGTGACCTTTAGTGCACTAGTAGCTCTTTTGGGTTCTGGGGCGGGGAAATATGTTGTTCCGTGTAAGTGTGATAAGTAGTCGCCTCATCGGCGACCCGCCTATGAGGCGGGATGTAAGATTCAAGATGTTAGATAAAAACTGCCCCGATTCGCGAAGCGAATCGGGGCAGTTTTATACTAATGAGCGACCGCTATCGCTACTACTTTTCTTGCACCAGCCGTTTCGAGCGTTTTTCTAGCTTCTTCAAATGTCGCACCGGTGGTGATCACATCATCAAGTAGGATTATGTTTCGGCCAGCAATTTTTGCGGGATCTTGTACCGAAAAGCAATCGCGGAGGTTCTTGAGTCTCTCGGTCCGATTCTTTTTTGTCTGGCTTTCGGTATCTTTTATTTTTAGGAGAATGTGATTATTCACTTCAAAAAAAGTGCTTGTGCTTGCGTGCTTCAAAAGCCCGTCAGACAAAAGTTCAGTCTGATTAAATCCTCGTTCAAGCTTTCGTTTTTTCGATAGGGGAATGGGGATGAGAATCGGCAATTCAAAAGAATCAAATGCTTTTCTATCAGCGATTTCTTCCGCTAGCTCTTCGTACAAGCATTCAGCAAGAAGAGCCACCACTTTTTTGTTACCGCGATATTTTAATTCCCAAATTGCTTGGCGAATAATCGGATTTTTATAATCAAACAAGGCCAAAATGTTTTCTGGGAGGTTGTTTTTGGATCGAGGCACCCGTTTGCGCAATTCCTCGGAAGTCAGACTTTCAATTTCCGCCACCGTTTTTGAGCGCGGTAGTAAGAAATCCAGCAGTCTTTTCAGATAATCTTTTAATTTTTCATTCCACATTGTGTTATAATAGTAGTATAATTTATAAAAGGCGCATGTGCACAGTTTGTGGGCGCCTAAAGTTATCCACATCATGGAAAATCCCTTTAAAGCAATTGCCAACTTGTTCCAGAAATCGGGCGAAAGTGTTTTGGGTATTGATATCGGCTCCTCTTCGATAAAGGTTGTCCAGCTCCGTAAGCGCTCTGGCCAGGCTATTCTTGAAACATACGGTGAATTGGCCCTCGGGCCCTACGCCGGTTTTGAAATTGGTCGAGCAACGCACTTGGCTGCCGACAAACTGTCCGAGGCTCTCAATGATCTACTACGCGAATCTAATACGACAACTAAAAATTGTGGTATCGCTATTCCACTTACCTCAAGTCTTGTTTCTTTGATTGAAATGCCCTCGGTTCCTTCAAGCCAGCTGGCTCAAATGATTCCACTCGAGGCCCGTAAATATATACCGGTTCCGGTGAGCGAAATAACCCTTGATTGGTGGGTTATTCCTCCTGATGAAAGTAAAAATTCAGCTGTGGTTACGCAACCTGTTTCTGGCGTTCCTGTACTACCAGTTACTACAAAAACCGATGTTCTTGTTGTGGCCATTCACAATGAGGCAATTAATAAATACCAGGATATTGTTAGAAGGACAGCCGTTCAGTCTAGTTTTTTTGAGATTGAAATTTTCAGTACTATGCGTGCGACATTGGATGAGGAAAACGCTACTGTGATGATATTTGATTTGGGAGCAGCATCTACCAAACTCTACATTGTCGATCGGGGTATTGTGCGCACTTCTCATACGGTGAATCGCGGTTCTCAGGACATTACGCTCGCTATGTCGAGGGCATTAAATATTCCCATTGCGGAGGCTGAAACCATCAAGCGAAATTTTGGATTGAACTATAAACAAGAAGGTATCAATGTGCCGCAGGTCATGTCGGCAAGTTTGAATTTTATTTTTTCTGAAGCAAATCGGGTACTACTTAATTTCGAAAGGCGTTTTAATAAACCAATTTCAAGTGTTATTTTGACCGGCGGAGGCGTTAATTTGAAGGGATTTTACGAAATGGCTCAAGCCAGTTTCCAAACTCCGGTCATTGTGGCTAATCCGTTTGGAAAACTTCAGTCCCCAGCATTTTTAGAGCCGGTTCTTAAGAGCGCGGGTCCTGAATTTGCGGTGGCGATTGGTATTGCATTGCGCAGACTTCAGGAAGTATCTTAGGGAAAGTAATGCACATAGGGTTTTTGTCGGTTTGGTATTATAATTTAGGTACAATCGGGGAAGGTAAGTGTAGTTTCGTTTACTATGGACACCAAATTTCAAACATCGTTCATTCCAAAGAAGGCAATTAATCAAGAGATCACTCGTTCACGATCTGAATCAGTGAGTATTTTCCTTTTGATATCCGTTATACTTTTCATTCTTTCACTTGCGGTGGCTGGTGGAGTTTTTGCTTACAAAAAAGTGCTTATAGGAAGGATAGATAAAATGAACATTACGCTTTCTCAGGCTAAAAATTCTTTTGAGCCCGACTCTATTAGGAAATGGAATAGGTTGAGTCACCGAATTGAGTCCACTGACAAAATTTTGAACTCTCATACCATTGTATCTCCGGTTTTCGATTTGTTAGAAAATGCCACTTTATCTACGGTGAAGTTTGAAACATTTTCTTACGAGTTAAAAGATACTGGATCGGCTACTTTGTTAATGACTGGAAAGGCGGATAGTTTCGATTCCATCGCACTTCAGTCGGATATTTTTGGTCAGGAAAAGTATATAAAGAATCCGGTATTTTCTGATTTGAATCCAGATCAGAGGGGCGCGAAGGTTTTTAAGTTCAACAGTTCCTTGGATCCCACTTTAATTTCTTATAAAAACAACATGAGGTCTGTAGATGTTGTTGCTAATTAAATTATGAATATTATTGCTCCAATTATTTTAATAATAGCATCAGTCGGGCTTTTTTTCGGCTACATAGATCCGACCTATACAAAGATCACGGGTAGTGTAGAACCTGCGGGTAAAAGTATTATGGAGTTGCAGGCCGAGGAGCAAAATTACATTAACGCTCTTACCAAGACGGCTGATATCGATCGTGTGCGTACCGGTCTTGCTTCTCAGTTTACTGCTCTAGATCGGGGTGGTGTTGAAAAGCTTGAGAAATTATTACCAGACAATATAGATACCGTTCGATTGATCATTGATATTAATAATCGTGCGGCGAAGTACGGCATGTCGCCTTCAAATATTACGTTGTCTGTACCGGGCGCCCTTTCAGCCTCTTCAAATAGGAATTCTTCTACCGCGGCCACCGCGATGACTGTGGGTCCCGATGATAGTTTGTATGGCTCGGTAAAGCTTTCTTTTAATGTTACTGGATCGTACGACAATTTTTTGAGATTTTTGCAAGAACTTGAGGTAAGTTTGAGAATTGTCGACATAACCTCACTGTCTTTCAAGGCGTATACTCCACCAGCTAGTGCTACATCGGAGGTTGTGGCCGATGAATATACCTACTCGATGACCATACGCACTTATTATTTAAAATAATATGATGAACAGACTTATAGAATTCTATACAGAAAACAAAAAAGTGACCATCGTTTCCGGGGCATTTTTGTTGCTTTTGATTATTTTTCTGTTACTTTCATCTGGTTCAAAAACTCCCCCAGCCAGCACTTCTTTAAGTCCGACTGCGGGCGGATTGGTTTCAGAACTCTCTCTTAGTCCTGTTGATGTGGCCGGTGGGCGTGAATTGCTCTCAGTTCTTACGGAGCTTCAGTCGATATCTCTCGACGGTGCAATTTTTCTGGACCCAGTGTTCTCTAGTTTAAAAGATTGGAGTTTACCTCTTGACCCGCAACCCTTCGCCAAAGCTCTCGGCAGGCGAAATCCATTTTCCGAACCAGTTCGCTAGATTGGATTATTTCTAAAAAACTATGAGTGTTTTAGACATACTTGCTGACAAAAAAATAATTAAGTCGGATGATATATCCGCTATCAAGGAAGAAGCGGCGCGAGCTGGCGGTGACTTAGACGCGGTCCTAGAAAAACGAGGTGTTCGCCCTCAAGATATTTTGTCTAGTAAGGCCGAATATTTTGGTGTTCCTTTTCGGACCTTGCCTGAAAAAGGTGTAGCTTTTGATATTTTGAAATATGTACCGGAAGAATCTGCGGTCTATTATAAATTTGTACCGATTGGTCTTAAGGAAGGCGTGCTCGAGGTTGGTATCGTTGATCCAGATAATATTGAGGCTCGGGATGCGCTTAATTTTATTTCTACAAAGATTGATATACCTTTTAAGCTCGCTATTATTTCGAAATCAGATTTTTTAAAGGTCATCGAATCATACAAAGGGCTTTCCGGGGAGGTTACCAAGGCACTTTCTGAGCTGGAAACTGAGTTGTCTGTGGATGACGAGGCGGTTCAGTTTTCAAAGGAAACCACTGGACCAGATATGCATATTATTGAAGACGCTCCTGTCACGAAAATTGTTGCCACAATACTTCACTATGCTACCGAGGGTAACGCTTCAGACATTCATATTGAGAATGTGGGCGATCAGGTGAGGGTACGGTTTCGTGTCGACGGTGTTTTGAATACCAGTCTTTTGTTACCACTCAAGGTGTATTCGGCGGTTGTGGCTCGAATAAAAATTCTTTCAAATATGCGTCTTGACGAGAAGCGAAAGCCTCAAGACGGTCGCTTTACTGCCAAGATTGAAGGGGAGAAGGTTGATTTTCGTGTTTCCACTTTTCCGGCGTATCATGGCGAAAAGATAGTGATGAGAATTCTCGATGCCGGGAAGGGGGTCAATCCACTCGACAAGATGGGTCTTTCTCCCAAAAATTTGAAGCTCATTAAAGACGCGGTTGCTCGTCCATACGGACTTATACTTATATCCGGTCCAACAGGATCCGGTAAGTCTACAACCCTCTATTCAATGTTGAATGAGGTGGACCGAGAGGGTAAAAATGTTCTGTCTCTCGAAGACCCTGTTGAATACAACATTCCTGGTATGAACCAATCTCAGGTGAGGCCGGAAATCGGTTATACATTTGCCAATGGTTTACGTTCAATCCTTCGTCAAGATCCCGATATTATTATGGTGGGTGAAATTCGAGATAAAGAGACTGCGCTCCTGGCTGTTCAAGCGGCGCTCACAGGCCATCTGGTGCTTTCAACTATCCACACGAATAATGCAATCGGTGTTATTCCGCGTCTTATTGATATGGGTGTTGATCCGTATCTCATTGCTCCGACACTTATTCTTGCCATGGCACAGAGACTTGTTAATTTGCTTTGTCCCGGTTCAGGTAAACCCATTCCTGTTACGGGAAGCATTAAATTGATGATCGATAAGGGTTTCGAGGATTTGCCCGAGGAATTTAGAAAAGAAATTCCATTTGCTGACACGGTGTACGAAATAGCCCCAACGGCTGATTGTCCAAAGGGGACACGAGGACGTGCAGCCATATTTGAAATTTTACAAATGAGCGACACGCTTGAACAGGTTATTCTAAAAAATCCCACGGAGGCAGCATTGTTTGAGGTCGCTCGCGCCCAAGGGATGCTTACTCTTAAAGAGGACGCTTTAATCAAGGCGTTTAGGAAGGAGGTGCCGATTGAGGAGGTTAACAAGTTATAAAATTACTAAAATTTTGATATACTACTAGTATGGCAGACACTAAAAATAAAAAAGTACTCATAGTTGACGATGATCGATTCCTTTTGAACATGTACTCGATCAAATTTAAGAAGTCCGGTTTTGATGTAGATACCGCTTCAAGCGGAGCGGACGCTCTGAATAAGTTAAGAGGAGATAGTGTTCCAGATATTATATTACTCGACCTTGTGATGCCGGTTATGGATGGCTGCGAGCTCCTACAGAATATTCGAAAAGAAAAATTGGTGCCGAACGCCACAGTGATTATTTTAAGTAATCAGAATCAGGCATCAGACATTGATCGTGCTAAAGGGTTAGGCGTAGCTGGTTACATTGTAAAGGCCAGTTCTATTCCTTCTGAGGTTGTGGCGGAGGTGATTAAGGTTGTAAATGCTGGAAAACCAACGGTCTAATTGTTTTATTTATGGCAGTTGATTACGCACAAGAACTAAATAATCTTATTGAATATGTTATTCGAGAGGGGGGTTCCGACCTCCATCTTTCTCCTGGTCGTCCACCCACGATTCGCGTGTCCGGTTCTTTGATACCGCTTGTAAAGTTGCCCAAACTTACAAAGGCAGACACTTTCGGCCTTATAGAAAAACTTCTAACCCCGGAGGTAAAAAAAACCTTTCTTGAGGATAAGGAAATGGATTTTTCATATAATCACAACGATTTTGCCCGTTTTCGTGGAAATGCATTTTTCCAACAGGAAATGGTTTCGATTGCCCTGAGACTCATTCCAAAGAAAATAAAAAGTTTTTCGGAGCTGTTACTACCGCCGATTTTAGAAAATTTTGCCCA
>JBBTUO010000030.1:0-8462 GCA_038063715.1 Patescibacteria group bacterium
GAGCCTTCTCAAGGCTTAAATCGGGGTTCGATTCCCCGTGGGGTCACAAAAATAATGAAGACAGCGCGGAAGCGTTGGGTGAATGTATTTTTGTCGTACCCCACGGGGAATCGAAGGACGAAGCAGGATGAGACTCAGCAGAGTTGAACTGCGAGTCGGGGTAGCGGAAGTTTCTGAGTGACGGCGAAGAAATTATCCGTGACCGAAAATGTAACCATGTTTCCCCGTGGGGTCACAATTTAGAACTTAGATTGTCGTCGGTGTTTTGGGCAAAAAAATTCACCGTACTGATACGGTGATGGTGTGGGAGGCCTTGCTAAAAACTCAGCCGATCCTTGGGTGGGGGAGCCTGTCTTCGACAGAAGATCCGTGTAACTCGTGGAAGCCTGACTCGAACCGGCTGATGAGGTTTTCCGGTCTCGATCGGAATGCCATCGGCTCGCATTTGTGATTCGATCTCGGCGTTTCTTCCGTCGGCTTTTCCGACAATGTATATCAGGAATGTGCCGACGCAGGTGCATAGGGCTCCGATAATTTGTTCAATGATGTTCCCACTCATCTTGAACAGAATTGCTCCAATTGCGACCATAAAGGCGCCAAGGCTAAGTAGCATATTTCCCTCCGGGTTCGTTGTTTTTACTTACGCAAGATTACACCCGCAATTTTTTCTGTCAATTCGAAACATTTTAAAAGAAAATGCCCCGCGTCGGTGCTGATTACGCTGGGCTAGTTTGTGCGAGGGGGAAGTGGCGGTTTGCGCTTTCCGATTGCTCTAATCCTTAAATCGAGTTGAATCGGTGGCGGTGTTTTGTGAGGTTTGTGAGGCAATATTCGGACGCGGGGTCTCTGGTTTTCCTCGATTGCTCTCCTTGCAGCCTCTTCTCCTGCTGTCGAGCCGGCCTCAGGGGTTGTTCTACCCGAAGCAATATCATCCAGCATTTGAAGGGTAACCGTTCTCCACGCTTGGCTTGCTTTAGACATATTCGGAAAAGGTTGATTTTTGTCCTGTGGCTAGTTATTAATAAAACTCCTTTTTGTGTTTTTTGTCAATAGTATGTAAAAAATGAAGCCCTCGCCTGCAAGCAGGCGAGGGCGAGGGAGAGAAGAAACGAGGCGATTAGCGCCGTTGGCCACCGCAGGTGACCGGGTGCTGACGACGGCTCGGTGGCTGGTGGATAAAGTCGATCTTCGGCGGTTTTGCCTGCCACAGCTCTTTTTCGGCAGCGAATTTTTCTTTGCGTTTTTGCGCTCTGATTTCTGCCCAGTCCCTTTTTTCCGACAATGTGGATCCCGACATAGTTAGGAGGTGTTCTTTGTCCGTTTTTGTCTAAACTAATGCCCGTCTCATCCGAGACAAGCACGGTACGCCTCAATTCAATGATCTATACCAAAAAGGACTATATAACAAATAAGCTAAAAAGTCCAATAATTGTGGATAGCCCATAATTTTCTTTGCCCGACACTTTTTAGGCGCGATGTGTTTTGTGCAGTAAGTAAGACATGACTTACAGTGTGAAATAAGTTATTGTAAGGTTAGCAAAAACCCGCTCTTTGGCATCACAGAGAGCAAAACCAAAAAGGACCTATGAACCTACGCAAATTCTCGGCGTTCCTGGCTTTTATCCTCACGCTAGCCGCGTGTGCGACAAAAAAGGTGTCCTCGTTCGTTTACGTCAACCCTCCCGCTCCAGACCCTTCCAATCCTGCTCTCGTTAGTCCTGTCGAAGTCTCATTTCATGGGGTAGTGGCAAAAACCAACGATGAGGAGCTTGGGCTGGTCATTTTGAATGGCGTGCCAGGTCTCGTACGGCCTGGCCTTATTATCAGCTGCAAAGAGCAACTTCCTCCGGGGACGCCGGTGGAGATCGAGATGAGCAACCTGTTTGTGCCTGACCAAGGTGCCGCGGGCGTTGAGCAGAATTGTCTGCGAATAACAATTCGGAGACTTCATGTCGAGTCGGCGGAGTTTAAACCGCCTACAATCGTAGTGTTCAGGGCAAACATGTTTGCCTCCACGGTTTTCAGGGGCATGGGGACGATTGCAAATTCGAATCAGAAGGTTGCTTTTGTCGCGCTTCAGCACGCAAGTGCCGAACGAAAGGACTTGCCGGGGATTTACATTGACGCTCTCCCGGCCCTGGAGCCAAACGATCCTGTCACGTGCTTCATTAAACAGATCGAGTTGGAGGGAGACAAGCTGCCCGAAGGGCGCCCGCACATTGCGTTCCGAGTAACGATTAAGAAATTTGCGGGAAAAATGGTTGGTCCGGCACTCGTCAAAAATGGCAAATAGTCTCACGCGAACCACCCCGAGCCTTCATGGTCGGGGATTTTTTATCCCAATTTTGCCCGCACCAATTCTGATTGTGCGGTTGCAACAATTGATCCCAGTTTTGTTTACGAGCCTTGCGAGTATCTACAAAACTGAGGACGTCGAGTAGTCTCGATGAAGGAGACAGATACCTCTTTTCTCCTGGTGCGACGTAAACTGAGTAGCCTTAGGAGCTTTCTCACGCGAGTTAGGAAGCAAGAAGTACCCTTGTGGTGCAATTTTAAAACCAGCTCGTTTAATTAGGCAAACAAAGATTCAGCGACCGCTTTCACATCGGCGCCATCCGCTTTGCCCTTCAGTTCCTTCATGAGCATACCGACAAACTGACCAAGTTTTGCTTTATCCGTAATCCCAAGTTCAGCTTTTTTTGCCTCGGCCACTTTTTTAATTTCGTCTTGGCTCATCATTGTCGGCAGATATTTTTCAAGTATTGCAAGCTCGGCATGTTCAGATTCGGCGAGATCTGCACGGCCACCCTTTGTAAATTGCTCGATTGAATCTTTGCGTTGTTTGACCGCCCTTCTTATAAGAGACAGTACATCATCGTCCGCGAGTTCTTCGGTTGGCTTTTTCCCTTTGGCAACGAGTTCGTTGGTACAGGCGGTAACAAGCCCACGCACGACGAGAAGTCGCACCTGATCCTTCGCGAGCATTGCCTCTTTAATTTCAGATCTTATTTTTAAATGTAATGACATGACAAAAGTATAGCAAAAAAAATAATAATTTCAAAACAACATGATTACTTATCAAACTAGGTGTGGAGTGTCGCTCAAAGATTTGGCATAGGAACTAAAAATCGCTATACTATATGCCTATGAACGACCCTAAACAGCAAAAAGACGAGGAAAATGATGTAATTGTGGAACCTGAGGCTACTGACGATGTTGAACCTACCGACGAGGAGGGGGCTGTTCTGGGTGCGACTGCCAAACTGAAAGAACTCCGCGAAAAATTAAAGAAATGCGAATCAGAGAAATCAGAATATCTCACAGGCTGGCAAAGAATGAAAGCTGACACAGTAAATGCTCGCAAGCGCGATGAGGAGCGCCAGAAAGAAATGATCCAGTATGCAAACGAAGGTCTTATTTTGGATTTGCTGCCAGTGCTTGATAGCTTTGAAATGGCAAAAGCAAACAAAGAAGCTTGGGAGAAGGTAGATAAAAATTGGCGAACAGGAATCGAGTACATTCAATCGCAAATTCTTACCATTCTTGAAAAAAATAATCTCAAGGAAATAAATCCGATTGGCCAGGTCTACAACGCGCTTGAACACGAAGCGATTGAAATGTTGCCCGCAAAAGATGAGTCCGAAGACGGTAAAGTGCTTTTGGTAATAAATAAAGGCTACAAACTCGGTGATCGTGTCATTCGTCCACCGAAAGTGAAGGTGGGGGAATGGAAAGTTGATAGTAAGTAGTTGATAGTTTTTAGTTAGAAAAAGAAGAACCGCACAGAGGTCGTGAGACATGTGCGGTTGTGAGTGATGGAGGTTTAGGCCGGCAAGACCACAAAGATCTTGAAAATATCGTGATACCATTTTCCCCGGCCATTGAGGGTCATGGTGAAACGATCTTGATGCCAGTGAACTACTCTCGAATTAAGCACCTTGCTCGGCACAATAAATTCCGTTGTGTCAAGCGGGCGACCTTGGCTTATGCGGGCCTCGGCTGTTTTGAAGTGGAAGGCTTCCTCGGGAGTGCCTAGTCGAATGTTGCGGCCTTGTGCTTTGGCCAGAATCGCAATTCTCGCAGGGACCTCTTGAATAGAGAAGTCTATTCCCATGTCGTAGAGTCCCATACCGAGTATGCCGACAGTTTTTGGCATGCCCCAGTTTTCCTCATTGAGAGTTTCTAGGAGACTATGCGACATATAACGCATTTTAATCGGTTCCGCCGCAGCACCCAACGTGGAATTAAGTGGGACCTGGAAGAAGAAGGGGTAGATGCGCTGGATGGACTGGTCATCTGTGGTCGAGGGGGGGGTCGCGGTTTGGCTAGTTGTGTTCATAAGTTGAATATGGTCGGAAAGACAATAATCCGCTCGGCAGACGCCAGCAGTCAATTACGGTCTTTCTTCCACACTCAACCAACATTCATTGCAAAGAATCGCACTAATTTAAGTATAGCATATTTTAGTATAGAAGTCAAGCATTCCCAATCAAAATCTCAAAATCCCTTGCAAAATAAGGGTTTTGCCGCCCTAGGCCTATGTATTTTTATAAAAAGAAAAGCCCCGCATGAGCGAGGCTGTGAAGTGATTGAAAACTACGCGGTTATTTCAGGGGCACCTTTGAGCCCCAGGTCAGAATTGCTCCAGTTTTGTGGTAGAGGGCAAAACCGCACCCGGCAAGTCCGAAGACCGAGAACAAGATCCATTGTCCCAGATGTTCCGGCGCCAAGGGAGGGGTTCTAAGAAGCACGTTTGCACTCAACATGCTCGCGCAAAATGCCGCTACGAGCATGGCGAGTGAATTGCCGTTTCGGCCATCTCCAAGTGTCCAGCCAACGATGAGGCCGAGCAGGGTAGCGGCAAGCGCTCCTCCTAATATTCCACGAGCGTAGTGTATGACGTGAAAGAACGTGCCCCATATCACATTGCCGACAGTTTCGGCGTATTCTGCGGCTAGTGGATATACAAATCCCACGACAAGCAGCGCAAGGAAGATGTGCGAGCTCGCGACCATCGAGCTTTCGAAAAGGACGGTGTGCGGGCCCCACTCGTTGATCTTAGGCTTCCACCCCTTGATCTCGGCGTCCCAACGCAGGAACACAGTTAGCAGTGTCATAGTGACGAGGTATAGGATACCAACCACCATGTTGGCACAACCGAGGATTGGTAGAAGAGCGCTGAAGACAATCGTCGACAGCACCTGGAGTAGACTTCTCATAGTTAAGCCTTTTTTGCGAGCAGTTTCTGGTTATTTACCTGTCTCCAACTCACACGAGTCAAAGATCTCATTACCCATAATCATATCACATTTAAGGAATAAAATCAAGTATTTCGGGCAGTCTTTAGGGAAAAAGCTCTACAAATAAGGGTTTTTTGGACTATTTGACTTCTCTATAAATATGCTATAATAGTTGTATGTTAAGTATCCGCCCACAACAGCAAATTGTTGAAAAAGTCTTGAAAACCAAGGCGGGAGGCTATGTTCGTGCTCAATTTTTGGTTACCGAATATCAGGGAAGAATTCATGTAAAACTGCTTTCAGCGACTCCAATTTTTGATAATGTTTCTGATTTTTCAGCTGAAGTTGTCCAGGCACTTCCATCTAAAATAACAAAGGCAACTTTTGAACGAGTTCTTGAACAGGGCGAGGTTATTGCTTCCACTTTTTTTGATTTTAATTTTTTAGTGAGTCAACCAACGAGAGCTCCTGCTGGCAATTTCTAATACCTAATTTCTAAGTTCTAATTACCGTCAACTACGGGGCTAGGCTTTGATTGAAATTGGGCTTTTTCTTTTGGTCTAGCTACTAACTACTAATATCTAACTACTACATTCATATGTCAAAAATAATTGGAATCGACCTAGGAACAACCAACTCGGCTATCGCGGTCATGGAGGCCGGTGAGCCAAAAATTCTCGAAAATGCGGAAGGTGCTCGCACCACGCCGTCCATCATCGCCCAATCAAAAACGGGAGAGAGACTAGTGGGACTTTTGGCAAAACGCCAAGGGGTAACCAATCCGAAAAACACGATCTATCAGATCAAGCGCTTTATCGGACACACATTCGACGAGGCGGCAGTGCAGAAAGATAAATCATCAGTGCCTTTTGAAGTTCGTAAATCAGCGAACGGCGGTATTGAAGTAAACATGGCTGGCACGTGGTACCGTCCAGAGGAAATTTCGGCGATGATTCTGACCAAACTCAAGAACGATGCCGAAACTCGCCTTGGTGAAAAAATTACCGAAGCGGTCATTACCGTTCCGGCCTACTTCAACGACAGTCAGCGCCAGGCCACAAAAGACGCCGGCAAAATCGCCGGTCTTGACGTGAAGCGCATTATCAACGAACCAACGGCCGCCGCGCTTGCATATGGCTTCAACAAAAAGAAAGACGAAAAGATCGTGGTCTTCGACTTCGGTGGAGGTACATTTGATATTTCCGTCTTGGAAGTCGGTGATGATGTTGTGGAGGTGAAATCAACCGACGGTGACGCTCACCTCGGCGGTAAAGATATTGATCAGAAGATCATTAACTGGCTTGGTGAGGAATTTAAGAAGCAGTCGGGGATTGATGTCAGAAAAGACGCATTAGCACTCCAAAGACTCGATGAGGCGGCTGAAAAGGCCAAAATTGAGCTTTCGACGGCAGTTCAGACCGAGGTAAATATTCCGTTTATAACATCCACAGCCGATGGACCACAGCACTTGCTCATCACCATGACTCGTGCAAAGCTCGAAGAGCTTACTCAGGAATTCTTGGATCGAGCAATGATGATTACGAAGCGTGCCATGGACGCATCTCCATTTAAAATCGCTCAAATCAATGAAGTAATTCTTGTCGGAGGCCAGACACGAATGCCAGCAATGCAGGCCGCAGTCAAAGCCTACTTCGGTAAGGAGCTACACATGGGTGTGAATCCAGACGAGGTGGTGGCAATCGGTGCCGCAATTCAAGGAGGAATTCTACATGGTGATGTAAAAGACATTCTCCTGCTAGATGTTATTCCGCTTTCATTCGGAATCGAAACCATGGGCGGCGTAGCGACAAAAATTATCGAGAAAAATACCACGATCCCAACCTCGCGATCACAGACATTCTCGACAGCCGCTGATAATCAGACAGATGTGACGGTTCATGTTGTGCAGGGTGAGCGAGCAATGACTGCAGATAACAAATCTCTTGGACAGTTTAACCTCGGTGGTATTCCACCAGCACCTCGCGGTATGCCCCAGATTGAAGTAACTTTCGACATTGATGCCAACGGTATCCTAAATGTTACCGCAAAAGACAAAACGACCGGCAAGGCCAACTCAATTAAAATTGAGGCGAAGGGCTCACTCTCAAAAGAGGAGGTTGAGAAAATGAAAAAGGATGCTGAAATGCACAATGATGACGACCAGAAAAAGCGTGAGGAGGTTGAAATCAAGAACGGTGCTGAACAACTTATCTACACATCGGAAAAAGCCCTGAAAGATAACAAGGATAAAGTGCCAGAAGATCTTGCAAAGATTATCGAGGAAAAAATTAGCGCGCTTAAAACCGCTAAAGGCGGCACCGATATCGCCGCGATTAAAACCGCAAGCGAAGCACTCTCAACTGAATTGCAAAAAATTGGGGAGATTGTCGCAAAGGCTGCTCAAGCGGCTCAGCCAAAAGCTGAGGAAGCAAAGGGTGCTGATGATAAGGGTGAAGCAAAGGTAACAGATGCTGAGTTCAAAGAAGGGGACAAGAAATAGAAACTCACTCAAATTATTTTTGAAAAGTACGGATATTTTCTTACTAGAAAATTCCTCGAGCTCGCACCGTCGTGCTCGCTAGTCTTTTCAAAAATAATATTCGTTCGCCGAGGTTAAGAAGGATTACTGAAAAAGAAAAATCCCCTCGTCCTACTCTCCATGACCTGTTGTCGTGGGGAGAGTGGAAGGGGAGATGTGTTTAGCTAACTGACTTGTGATAGAGCTCCGTGAAAACCGCTTCAGCTTCGGGCCAGCTCGCGCCCTCTGCCTTCAGATCAGTAAGAAATGTCCATAGTGTCGTTTCCCCAACCGAACTGTGACACAGAATTTCGTCAATTCCGTAGGTTCTGGCTATCGCCAAAGTGGGAAGCGGGACACTCTGACTACAAAAAGCCTTCCTCATTCTGGTCGCTAATCGTCTTGGCATACGTCTGAATACTCGTTCAAGAAGTTGCGGGTCAGTCTCCATGTCATTTGGGGTGTTCATACTGATTTGCAATCTATAAGATTACTGTGCCCCTGTCAACTGTTGAACAATTTCTAATCATTTATACTTATCTTTGATTCTTACTAAAAACTTCGAACTTTAATCTAAAATCTTATTCATGGCCAAAGATTATTACAAAATTCTCGGTGTTGAAAAAAACTCTTCATCAGATGACATAAAAAAAGCGTTCCGAAAAATGGCACACCAATATCACCCCGACAAAACAAAGGGTGAC
>JBBTUO010000031.1:0-10523 GCA_038063715.1 Patescibacteria group bacterium
TACGACCTCTCAAAATCAAACTCAAAAACTGCTCTTGCCGCATTCTCTAAACAATTAAAGGATGGGCCATTGATAGCCTCGGTACATTACAAATTCGAACCGACCAATCCGATACCGCACCTCGTAGTAATCAACGCAATTGAAGACGGTCTTGTGTACTACAACGACCCTGCCGCAAAAACAGGTGGCAAGACAATTTCCATTACTGCGTTTCTCAAAAGCTGGAAGCAAAAATTCATCGCTATTCGACCGATAAAAACTACTGCCGAGAAAAACGCCCTCATCGCTAAATTGTAATTTGTATCAAAAAAACACCCAATCTTGCGATATATCGCAGGATTGGGTGTTTTTGATTTAATTTTCGAAAAATCACCACTTTAGACTCCAGTAAAGGCACATCGCACGACAACGGCTCAGTGGTTTTTTGTTCAAGCCCGGACCTTGAACAAAAAACCACTGAGCCGTTGTTCCTAATCATGTAGCAAAATCCGTGCTAATCAGGGACAGAAACTGTCGCCGATTTCGTCTCTTACTAGGAGACGAAATGTAATATTTGTTATCGTTAATTCGGCTTTAACAATACAAAATGCCATGCAACATCAATTAAAATCCTACATACTCGCTTATTATATCGCTGTATTTTCACTGTTTGCTTCACCCGCCCTCGCAGCCACTCGCCCAATCACTTTTCCTGTCGATGGGCCGGCCAGTTTTCGAAATGACTTTTCAGAACCTCGGGGCGGAGGCACTCGAGAACATTTAGGCATCGACATCATGGCAGACAAAATGATACCGGCAGTTTCAGCCGTGGACGGCGTGGTGAGCTATATTGTTTCTCCCCAAGCATCATGGGGATATTCAATTACAATCCGTGATGATGAAGGCTACCAGTACAGATATCTCCATTTAAATAATGACACGCCCGGGACGGACGATGGCGCGGGCGGTGAAGCAAATGCCTACGCCCCGGGAATCACCCGTGGCGCTCGCGTGACAGCGGGGCAACTAATCGGCTGGGTTGGCGACAGTGGAAATGCTGAAGCGGTGGGCTCCCATCTCCATTTCGAAATCCGACAACCGGATCGTACCCCGATCAACCCTTATGACAGCTTAACCCTGGCAGCATCACAAAGTCCCCGAAGCGCTTCCATAAAAACCGGCGTTATAGTGCCTGTACCCGAACACCCGCCAGAAACAGAACAAGGTGTGGCGGCAGGCGCGGCATACATTTTTGCCCGAGACCTTTCGGAGGGTGACACGGGAGAAGCTGTGCGGCAATTGCAGATGAAATTAAAAACATTCGGCCACTTCACTTCCTACATTACCGACTATTTTGGTCCGATCACAAGAACAGCAGTGATTCGCTACCAAAACGCGAATGGTTTACCTGCAACGGGCATGGTCGGCACAGCAACACGCGATCTATTAAACAAAGATGTTGCCCGAGCACTTGAAACATCCGCCCCACCAGTGAAAGATCTTTTTGAAGGCGACAAGGGCGAAGCCGTCCGACAGCTCCAAACCCAATTAAAAGCGCTTGGGTATTACAGTGGCACTGTAACCGATGTGTTTGATTCAGCCGTGAGAGAAGCAGTAAGACGTTTCCAAGTAACATTGAGACTCAATCCCACCGGATACGTTGACGCAGGAACACGAAAAAAATTGGGAGAAGAATTTCTCCGTTTGCCAGTAATTGCCGTGCCGAATCCCCCTTCAGGATATGTATTCACCGAAAGTCTCGCTCTTGGTGCCCGCGGAGAAGCGGTGCGTCAGTTGCAAATGAAACTGCGGACACTTGGGTATTTTTCAGCCGATACCACCGGCTATTTCGGACCGATTACCAGAACGGCGGTAATTAACTTCCAAAAAGCGATGGGACTTGAACAGGTTGGTATCGTCGGTCCAAAAACCAAAATGGCCCTGAATGCATAAGCATTACTTTACTGAAATAAAGGTCTCTGGTAATTTACATTTCACATGAACAGCCACGATGAGTTCGCTCGCCTCCACGAGAGATCGAACCTACAGCTTCACGCTGAAAGAGCTGCCGTTCGCAAACTGGTTCTGATACCCGCCCGAGTACTGTTTCGGACGGGGGGGGGTTAAAAAAATCGAGCACATAAAAAACACACCATGACTTTCATCACGGTGTGTTTTAGTTAAAAGATACTATTCAAACGTATCTATCAATTACCAACCCAACAAGCTCAAGTAGCCTTTCGAAGCAAAATCTGAATGCATAGCCGCCTTAGTCAAACCTCCATAGTACCCAGCCGCTGGTGTTACATATAGAGACGCTTGGTATCTAGAAACCGCTTGCTTTGTTAATGTGCCGTAGTACCCCATTGTGGTACCAACTGGTACGCTGAGAAATCCAAGTTCTGACAAGAGTCCCTGGAGGACGACAACATTTTGATTTGACGAACCGACAGTAAGATCCTGCCCGACAAGAATGTTTGGATATTCAGATGCGTGAGCTTGTGGAATAGCTACAAGCATTGTCATAGCAATAGCAAGGGTCAAACCGGCTGTCACAACCAACTCAGATGATAATTTTGAAGAATTTATAATTTTATTCATAATTTTTTGATTATTTATTAAACAAATAGAGTGAAGTCGACCTTATGTATTATTGGAGTCGTTGCAGAAAGAAAATTATTACAAAGAATTATCCAACAAAAAGTCCGAGGGTAGCCTCGGACTTGCGACGAAACTGCGACTACCGGACCGCCACACCCTTCTCAGTAAACACGACCCCGTTTGGTAAAAACACACGTTTCTTTCCATCAGGAGTCAAACATTCAAAAACAGACAGCTCACCTGAGGCGATTTTTTTATGAAAGATATTATTCTCCACTGCGTCTGATATAATTATGCTCCTTTATTGTTAATAATTAATCAAGACATATGAAAAACCTAAACCCATATCTGCGGTTCAACGACGGCAAGTGCCGTGAAGCGATGACCTTTTACAAAGACTGCCTTGGCGGCGAGCTTACCTTTCAAACGATCGGCGAATCCCCCATGGCCAAAGAGATGCCAGTCGAAAAAGGTGGCCTGATCATGCACGCAGGACTAAAAAGCGGCACGATTGAATTTTTCGCCTCAGACATGATGCAAGACAAAGCGGTCGTTGGCGATAACATGGCTATGGCCCTAAACACAACCGACGAAAAGGAAGCTCGAAAAGTTTTTGCAGACCTCTCGCGCGGCGGCGAAGTGTTTATGCCACTTGAAAAGGCCTTTTGGGGCGCGTTGTTCGGGGTCGTCACGGACAAATACGGAATTGAGTGGATGGTAAATTGCGAGGAAGTAAAGAAGTAATTTAAAAAAATAAACTATGACAAAAGGAACATACGTGGACGGATTTGTAATCCCAATCCCCAAAAAGAATAAAGGAAAGTACAAAAAGATGGCACGCGAGGCTCTTACAATTTGGAAAAAATTTGGTGCACTCGATTACAAGGAGTGCATGATCGATGAATCCAAGCCGCAGTTTGTTACTGTAACGTTTCCCGAAATGGCAAAAGTGAAGCCTGGTGAGACGGTGTGGTTTTCTTTCATCACCTACAAATCGCGCCGGCACCGCGATTCGGTCAATAAAAAAGTGATGGCATATTTCGATAAAAAGTACCAAAAAGCCGACATGGAAATGCCTTTTGACATGAAGCGCTTTGCGTACGGAGGTTTCAAGGTGGAAGTGGGCATGTAACATTTACCGAGTCGATAGTAATCTACAAGATAATTAAAAATTGATGGAACACAAAATCACCCCTCATTTATGGTTCGACAAAGAGGCCAAGGAAGCGGCGGCATTTTACACGGGCATGTTTCCAAAATCGCGCGTGACGAACACACAAACGATTCACGACACTCCGTCGGGCGATTGCGATATAGTCAGTTTTGAGCTCTCCGGACAGCCATTCATGGCCATTAGCGCCGGCCCGCTTTTTAAGCCGAATCCATCAATATCATTTTTCGTCAATTTTGACCCGTTAAGAGACCCGAAGGCGAAGGAAAACTTGAACCTGCTGTGGGCGAAACTTTCGAACGGCGGTGAAGCGTTGATGCCACTGCAAAAATATCCATTTAGCGATTGGTACGGTTGGATAAAAGACAAATATGGAATATCCTGGCAACTAATTCTCACAAAACCTGGCGGCGAAGAACGGCCATTTATCGTGCCGTCACTTTTGTTTGTAGGAGAAGTCTGCGGTAAATCGGAAGAGGCCACTGATTTTTATATGTCAGTTTTTAAAAATTCGAAGCGAGGTACCCTAGCCCGCTACGGCGCCGGAATGGCTCCCGACAAAGAAGGGACGCTCATGTTCACCGACTTTATGATTGAAAACCAGTGGTTCTCGGCTATGGACAGCGCCCATGAGCATAAATTTGCCTTTAACGAGGGCATTTCATTTATTGTAAAATGCGAAACCCAAAAAGAAATTGATTACTATTGGGAAAAACTTTCCGCTGACCCAGAATCAGAGCAGTGCGGCTGGCTCAAAGACAAATTCGGCGTGTCCTGGCAAATTGTGCCCTCCGCGATGGACGACATGATGGCGCACGGAACGCAGGAGCAAATTGATCGCATCGTCCAAGCCTTCCTACCAATGAAAAAATTTGACATTGCAACACTCGAACGGGCGTACAAGGGAAAATAGCGAAAATTCAACTGTTTAAGTCTCCTATAGAGCCTTATTTTAGGAGAACGGCTCAACAGTAACACCGTTGAGCCGTTCTACTAAAATACTGAGCCGTTTGGCTTTTTAGCCTGTTTCCGCCCTCACTTGGGAGTTGAACTCCCAAGTGAGGGCGATTTTGTTCCATGCTGTATGCTACAGGCTCCACGACTTTTCCAGTTGACTCCTGCTAAATGAGCGTTAGAATTGGGATAGTAACGTGCGGAAAACCTGAACATTGAAATTGAAATTTTAGAAAGACATCGTATGAACACAGCTCGACCTGTAGCAATTGTGGGCGACGATGATGATCGCGCGCTCACTAAAAGTAACAAGTTACGAATAATGGAGGTCCTGCCAATCATTTTTCCCCCGACGGGAATCGAACCTAAGGAGCCGTTTACCTTGAAAGGAATCGAACCTAAGGAAATGATTCTCCTTGCCTTGGATAAGATTGGTTGGGATGGAACTTCACGGTGGATAATGATCCTAAAAACAAACCTGAAAACAAAAAAAAGAAAAAAGATGGGGAACGAATATTATGTGAAGATCAAGTGTGGCACCGGAGAGTCCGATGAGTATATTCGGGACAGAAAGTCTGCTATGCGGATGGCACTGGAAAGCGGACAAAACCTCCATCAATGTTTGTCTCTCATCACTCCCAAAAGGATCGTGGAGGGGATCGAACTTGATAACTTGAACCTGGGTATTCGTGACTGTTGGATCAGTTATCCGGAATGGATGGTAATCGAAGTGCAAACATACCATGGTGCCGATTCACAAACATTGGCTGAATACATTACCCACATGGGTGATTCTCCAGCCCAGATTGAGGCACAGTCTGTCTATGCAACCGAAATCGCGCGCAAGCTCGAGCAGTTACATGGCCTGACACGGCAAAAAGTGGATCTATGCATGGATGGAAACCATGCACTGACGCCGGAAGGATGTTTAGAAACAGCGAAGCTAAAATACAGCGCTTCAATTAGGGACATACGCGATCGGGCGGGATTCTATCTCCGGCCCGAGATCGAAAACACCCTCATAACTTCCGAGGAGCGCGCCGAGATCTTCAAGATCGGCGACCTGCTTGTGGAAAAGTGGAGTGGCAAAGGGTTGCGACTACGTCCGTGTCACGGCGACCCGCAAGACACTAACATCCTGGTTGAGAGAGAACCAAGACACCGAAGGCCAGATATCCGACTCATCGACTTCTCTCCTCGAAGGAAGGCGCAGTGGGCAGATCCGCGGTGGGATGACGGTAGGTTTGTTGGCGACCTTCTTGAGCGCTACATTGCAACGGGAGGAAAAGGCATCCGGGAATTCATAAACACGTTCATCAGGGAGTCTGAAAAACTCAGCGGTGACCCTGAATACCGTGAAGGGCTGTGTTTGGGTATCTTCGCGATGCTCATGCTAAAGATCTATCCGCTAGGCCGACCGATCACCGATCAAAGGATAGCTCGAGCATACTTCGAAAATTCAATGAGAATCCTGCGTCAGGGATTCTTCAGCTGGGAGTAGCGCCGAAAATCATCGAAGCCGGAAAAGTATTCTATCTCTCGACTGTCAGCCCTGTGGGTGACAGTCTTTTTTTGGTTGCAAATAAGGAACGGCTTGATCCGTCTCCTTTGTTGTTGCAAAAATCGGCAAACGGATTTAAAATCAAAACTACGATGGCCCCCGGAGAATTGCTTAAGGCGGTCAAATATCCAAGCCCGGAAAAATTTGCGCTTATAAAAAAAGCCTACCGATTTTCCGAAAAAGCCCGGGCGAAAAGCCGGATATATGGAAATGAGCCGGTTTTTGAACGGGCGCGCGAAACCGCCAAAATACTTGGCGAAATCGGAATGGGTAGAAATACCATAGCGGCCAGCCTCCTCTACCCTGCCGTTATACACGGAAAAACATCCGAAAAGGAACTCGAAAAAGAGTTCGGGGATGAGATTGTATTTTTAATACAGCAAACAAAAAGGCTCGGGACAATACAATACAATCCGAAACGAAGCCATCTCGAAAGCCTAGTCAAATTTTTTCTCGCAAGCGCCGAAGACATTCGAATTCTCATCATCAAGCTCGCCGAGCGGCTCGTAATCATGCGCGGAGTGTGGCTTATTCCAAGATCGGAGCGCCAGCGGGTCGCCGAGGAAACCATGGTCATGTATGTCCCTCTTGCCGAACGACTCGGCATCAGCTCCATTAAACGAGAGCTCGAAATGAGCGCCTTCAGCATTCTCAATCCGGGCGCGCACAAAGACATTTCGCATGTGTTGAAGGAAAAAGAAAAGCGGGAAGAAAAGAGCCTGGCACAATTTAAAAACAAGCTCCTGAAGATACTGCGAAAAGAAAATCTGCCGCTGGCGGGAATCGATTTTCGCGTCAAAAGCTCATACAGTATTTATAAAAAATTGAGCGTCAAGGGAGACATCCATCAAATATACGACATAAAGGCTTTACGTCTCAACATGGCAAAAATTACGGACTGCTACCAAGCGCTCGCCCTGATACACTCCAACTGGAAGCCTCTACCGAACCGAACAAAAGATTATATCGCATCTCCCAAGGCCGACGGCTACCAAAGCATCCACACGACGATTGTCGTCGATGATGGCGCGATAGTCGAAGTGCAAATTCGAACTATTGAAATGCACGAACGCGCCGAACGCGGAATTATCTCGCATGATTTTTACAAGCGAAATGAAAAAAATCCCTTGAGTCAGTGGTTCCACATATTCTTTCCTCAGCCGAAAAACGAAAAAGCTCCGGAGGAAGGCGACATGGTGAAAAAAGTGCCAGATTGGATAAAAAAAGTCGTTGACGTAAAATCCTACGCCTCGGTGGAAACAAAAACACGGAAAGGATATAGTCCTGATTTTTTCAAAGAACGGATGTTTGCGTTTAGTCCCGAAGGTGAAGTTCTCGACCTGCCTAAAGACGCGACTGTTCTCGACTTCGCATTCGCATCCGAACCGGAAAAAGCACTCCACCTTCTCGGCGGGAAAATAAATGGTAAGCCCGCTGCTATGGCGACAAAAATAAAGAATGGCGATATTGTGGAAATCCGAACGGGTAAAATCACCCGACCGCAGGTACAATGGTTCAAATACGCCAAAACACCTTCAGCTCGAAATCACATCGCGGAATATTTCGCCTCAAAATCCTCATAATTGACAAAAACATCAAAATAATGTAGGGTGGTTTTAGTCAGCTGAAAATCGAACCAAAAACCCTATGAGTCCCTATAGAGACAGGAGTCTGGCCTCCTTAAGGGCCCGGATTCGGCAACTTGAACGCGATTTAGCATACTGGAAAGATCTAGCCGAGAGGAAAATACCTCCTACTGCCCGACCAGCTCAATGCAAGCGTCCGACAGTAAAGCAAATTGAAACCATTGTGGCTGGGGTGTGTGGGATCGAAGATGTAACAGAGTTCTACGGCAAACGACGAACCCAACCCCTCGCTTTTGCCCGACAACTGATCATGCACTTTCTTTCGGCTTACAAATTTGGCCCATTGCGTCAAATCGGAGAAATGCTCGGCGGACGGAAACATGGAGCAGTCCTCGAGGCCAATAAAGTTGTCACTGCCTGTGCCAACCAAAATTGCGTCCAAAGGGATTGGTATAACGCCTGTTGTGATCAGCTGGATGCTCTTTGCTCACCTGTCCCTCGGGTCAACATCCCGTCCGGACACTAAACCTCAAGCGGCATGGCAACATGCTGTTTTTTCATTTCAAAATTATCGCCTTGCAAAATTAAATACGCCGACGACAGAAATAAAAATAATCTGTAATACGATATTTACTAAAATAAACGACAGCGCCAAAAGTCCGATGCCAACAAAATGTGCTTCCGGAGCGAAACACAAAAGAATCAAAACTGGCCACATGTTTTTCAGATCCTGAAGAGATGGCCCTAGCATCGCACCAACATTAATACACAAAAGAATCATTACCCAGCTCTGCCAATGCAACAAATTAATGTTTAATAAAAATTGAAACACTCCTCCAAAAACATCTTGCCAGGTCGACATATCGGACAATGGACCGACCAAAAAATAATTTTCTAGCGCAAAGCGGTTTACCAAAAAAAGAAACAGCAATCCCCCGAAAATCGGCGCCGATGAAATCAAAAGTTCTCCGATAATCGGTAATTTTGATTTTCGGTGCGTTACATGAGGCTGTGCCGAAAACACACTAAATTCTTCAATTTTTGCGCCCGTGAAAAGACACGATACCGCGTGAGAGGTCTCGTGGACAAACGCCCCAATATAATACAAAAGATGAGTGATGCGATAATTTAAAAACCGCCAATTAATCCAGTTGGAAAAATAACCAGAAATCACAATCAAAATTATAACGATTCCGAGGTTCATGTTTATATTCAATATAATAGCAAAAAAATACTCATTGTCTCACCTTTGTTTGACAAAATAGGTTGATAGGAGCATCATGATTCTCGGAGGATACTAATGAACGAGCTACTCATCCTTATTTTGATTCTTATTCGCATGATCGAGGGAGTGTTCCTGCTCCTGCTTCCTGTAGTTCTCATCATTCACGTTAAACACCAAATATTTCTCTCGAAGAAAGCAAAGGTCACGCAGACAACTCTCGCCATTATTAATGAGGAGTGGATTACTGAAGGTGATCTGTTTACAAGGTTGCGAGTGCACTACGGCTTTTTGTCCCCCCTTTCATTGCGGGGGCTCCTCATAGAGCTAGAGGCAGAAAAGAAAATCACACTCGAAACCAAGAAAACGTTCAGAGGAAGAAAAGCAGTTGTTGATTTGTGGTGCAAACCACGATTAGAAAACTAAAAGTGCCGAAGGGCACTTTTTTCATACCTGAAAAACAACCGAACTAGTGGTGATGAAAGTGTGCCAAGACCTCCTCTTCGTTTCTGACAACACCAACAGCCTCATTTTTAGGGTTTTGTACTTTCACAAGCATCAATACCGCCAAAAGCGTCGTAATTGGCACCGCAAGCACAAGCCCACTGCTACCGACAAGAATTCGAATGATTTCTGTAGCAAATATTTCCCTGTTCAAAATCATAGAAATCGAACTATCTGATTGAGAAAATAAAAGAAGAAGGGGTAACGAGGCTCCGACATAAGCAATGGCCAATGTGTTCACAAGGGCTCCGATATGTTCACGTCCGATACGAATCGCGCGGGTAAAAATTTTCCTGCGTGATACATGCGGAGCGATCTGGTGCAATTCCTCAACTGAAATTGCCTGACCGATTGCCACATCATAGAGCACACCGAGAAGACCGATCATTATGCCACCAAGCAAAATACCAAGAATATCAATAGTTCCTCGCGCATTTAAATTTAAATACACCGCCTCCTCTGAACCGAAGCCGGTCAAATGAGTTGCACTCACAGCAACCATTGCCAAAATACCCGTGATAACCACCGTCACGATCATTCCGAGCACCGCAGATGAAGTGGTTTTATTAAAGCCGTGCGTAATGTATGAGCCGATGACAATAATACAGGATGACACCAAGATGCTCACAAGAATTGGCGAGAACCCAGCGAGAAAAGCAGGTAAAAGCACATATAAAATAACCAAAACACTGCCAACAAGACTCAATAATCCGCGTATGCCCTGAAGTCCACCGACGGCTAAAACCAAAACAACGAATAGTATTGTGAAAAACAAAAGTGCTGGCAATCGGTACGGCTCATCAACGGAATAATATTCCGATGCGTCCGCCGCTCGAATAGTGTGTCGCAAATAAAACACATCGCCCACCTCAAGCTTCGCATAATCATTCTCAAGTGTAATAATTCGGCCAGCCTCCTCTCCCTCAAGAATTTTAACAGAAAGTG
>JBBTUO010000032.1:0-28254 GCA_038063715.1 Patescibacteria group bacterium
TTGCAATTGACCAAGCTGGAAATAACGCTACTTCTACCCGTTCGGTAATCGTTTCAAATCCAAATCAACCTGCACCAACACCCGCCGAATCGGTACAGACAGCACAGACAGACACTGAAACTACCCCATCTACCCCATCTACGCCAGCAGCAAATTCAGAAGCGACCAGCACAACCCCCTTCGATACAACAACGACAGCAACGATTTCAACTGATAGCACAACTTCCTCCAATACCGCTACCAGTACTTCACTTGGGAGTTGAACTCCCAAGTAGTATAATAGACTCATGAGATCGGCAACTTTAGAAATAGGGGAGTACTATCACATTTTCAATAGAGGGGTAGATAAACGAGATGTTTTTATGGACGACTACGACCTAGATCGTTTTATCGAAAGTGTTGAAGTTTTTAATAGACCCAAGCCCGTCGGTAGTATTTTTGAAAATCGTTTTGAAAAAGACGAAAAAGAACTAGAGACGCTAGCCGATCTTGTTTGTTATTGTCTTAATCCCAATCATTTTCATTTTATTTTGAAACAAAAAAGCGAGAACGGCATACAAAAATTTATGCAAAAACTTGGTACGGGTTATACTAATTATTTCAATGAAAAACATAAGCGATCCGGAGCGCTTTTTCAAGGTAGATATAAGGCGGTACATATTGAAAGCAACGAACAACTTTTGCATACAAGCGTGTATGTAAACCTTAACAATCAACTTGGGAGTTCAACTCCCAAGTTGAGCAGATCAAGCTGGGAGGAGTATATGGCGCTGGGTGTGCCGAGCAATCTGTCTTTGTGCGAAAAAGATGTAATATTAGAGCAATTTAAGACTATGAAAGAGTACAAAGATTTTGCTAATTCCTCACGAGAATTGATTATTTACCAAAAGCAAAATTTTGTTATCTAGTATCTAGTCTAGAGCTACTTGGGAGTTGAACTCCCAAGTAGTCTGTTTTCTTTTATGGCCATTTCTGCTATAGTATTTTGTATCTTACCCTAGGGCCACCCCTGGGGCGTTACCCTATATATAGTATAAAAATAACGGAAAAACTATGAAAGACCTAATTATTGTAAAGGGTGCACGCACCCACAATCTCAAAAACATTACCGTTGAAATGCCACGGAACAAGATGGTGGTTTTTACCGGATTGTCCGGCTCGGGCAAGTCATCTCTTGCCTTTGATACTATTTTCGCTGAAGGTCAGCGTCGGTATGTTGAATCGCTTTCATCGTATGCTCGGCAATTTTTGCGCCAAATGCAAAAGCCAGATGTGGACGAAATTGTTGGCCTCTCACCGGCCATCTCTATTGATCAAAAATCTCGTTCGAACAATCCGCGCTCAACGGTTGCCACTATTACCGAAATTTTTGACTATCTAAGAATTTTATATGCTCGAGTTGGGGTGCCACACTGTCTTCACTGCAACAGACCAATAAAAAAATTGTCTCACGAGGAAATTATCGAAACCATACTAGAAACCGTAGAAAAATTGGAAGGAAAGGGGCCTGTAAAAGAAGTTATGGGAGTGCCTTACAACAATTTAAAGTTAAAAATTTTTTCTCCTCTTGTCGTGGGACGAAAGGGGGAGTACTACCAGCTTCTTTATGATCTTTTAGGTAAAGGTTACAGCCAAGTTTTAGTTGATGGTCAGATAAAAAAACTACGCGAACAAATTATTCTTTCTAAAAACAAGAAGCATAATATCGATGTGCTTGTTGATGAGTTTTTCTTGTCTGAACTGAAAGATAAAAAATCGGGTGCACATGAACGATTGAGTGAATCTGTGGAGAGAGCGCTCCAAGAGTCAAAAGGACTTCTAAAAATTCAGACGATGAGCGAGGAGCGTTTAATATCGGCGAAGTTCATGTGTCCTTACGATGGTTTTTCTTATCCCGAAATCGAACCTCGTTTATTTTCCTTTAATTCACCCTATGGTGCCTGTTCAGAGTGTAACGGTTTGGGTACTCGTCATTTTTTTGGTGATGAGGTTTGTCCTAAGTGTAGCGGTGCTCGGCTTCGTGAGGAGGCTTTGCATGTTATTTTTGGGGGGACCAAGGATAAGCCAGGATTAAATATTGTGGAATTAGTTGGACTTTCAATAAAAAAGAGTCGTCAGTTTTTTGAAACTCTTAAATTGTCGCCGACCGACCGTGATATTGCGAAAGTAATTCTGAAGGAAATTGAATCCCGACTTGATTTTATGATTAATGTCGGTATTGAATATTTAACACTCGATCGTCGCGCTCACACTCTTTCTGGTGGAGAAGCACAGAGAATTCGTCTTGCGTCCCAGCTTGGTTCCGGTCTTGTCGGCGCTTTGTATGTGCTCGATGAGCCGACCATCGGTTTGCATTCCCGTGATAACGACCGGCTGATTAAAACCCTGCTTCACCTTCGTGATATCGGCAACACGATCATAGTTGTTGAGCATGATGAGGAAACAATTCTTTCTAGTGATTACCTTGTGGATATTGGGCCTGGGGCGGGAGTGCACGGCGGGAAAGTGGTTGTTTCTGGATATGTTGAAGATCTTTTAGGCGCCAAGAAAAATGACTCTAAATCTTTGACTCTGGATTATTTGCGGGGTGACAAAAAAATAGAGGTTCCGGAGGAACGACGCGATAAAGACAAGGGCTCTATCAGAATAAAGGGAGGAAAGATTTTTAACATTGAGAATTTAAGCGCTGAACTTCCTCTTGGCAGACTGACAGCGGTGACGGGTGTTTCTGGATCAGGCAAGTCTTCTTTTCTTTACGAGATTTTGCATAAAAATTTGCAGGCTCGTTTTGAAAGGCGTTATAGAACAGCCGAAATTTTCAATTGCGCTAGTTTTACCGGCACAGAATATCTCTCGCGTGCTATTTTGATTGATCAAAGCCCGATTGGTCGCACACCTCGTTCAAACCCCGCCACCTATACTGGTGCTTTTACCTTTATTCGCGATCTATTTGCTGAATCGGCTGAGGCACGGGTTCGTGGTTGGAAGGCTAATCGATTTTCCTTCAATGTGAAAGGTGGACGCTGTGAGGCATGTCAGGGAAATGGTGAAATTGCTGTTGAAATGCACTTTTTGCCAACAGTTTATGTGCCCTGTGAGGTCTGTGAAGGCAAGCGGTTTATGAAAGAGACTCTCGAGGTAACTTACAAAAAGAAAAATATTTATCAGGTACTAAATATGACCGTCGAGGAGTCCTTGAAATTTTTTGAGGATATTCCGGCTATTTATGATCGCTTAAAAACATTGAATGAGGTGGGCCTCGGATATCTTGAGCTTGGGCAATCGGCAACGACACTTTCTGGTGGCGAGGCTCAGCGTGTGAAAATTTCTTCGGAACTGTATCGTCCTCACGTTGAGAAAACCATTTATCTTTTAGATGAACCAACCGTCGGTCTTCACTACGAAGATGTACGAAAACTTATTGAAATTTTGCAAAAACTGGTTTATCACGGAAATACCGTGGTGGTGATCGAGCACAACTTGGACATAATTAAATGTGCCGATTACATTTTAGATTTTGGACCAGACGGCGGTATCGGAGGAGGAAATTTGGTGGCAAAAGGTACACCGGAGGAAGTTTCCGAGATTAAAAAAAGTTATACGGGGCAGTACTTGAAGAAAATTCTCTAATTTTATAAAGAGAAAAATCACCAGCCAAACCATGACTGGTGATTGAATGATCGTGATGATCAAGAGGGAGCGCCAGCAAGTTCGAGTTCTTCAGTTACGGCCTCTTCTTGGGCGAGAAGGCGAGACAATTGTGGTCGAATCAGATCACAGAGTTCGTCTCCGGACGCGGGATCTAACAGAAGTTTGTTCGCACCTGCGTCCAGGGCTTTGTCGGCAGCTCGAACGTTCGGGGCGCAACCCACTGCGACAACAAAGATGTTGTGACCACGGCTTTTGGCCGTTTGAATCACTCGGATGCCTCCAGCGCCGATTTGAGACTGTTCAATTCCCGGCAATTGCCAGTTTACGACGACAACCCTGATTTGGGGACAGGTGGCAATCAGATGTAGTGCTGACCGCATCGTTTTGACAGTCATGACTTCCAATTCAAGACGATGGAGTGCCAGGATGTTTTTGTTCCGCCGGCCATCATCGTTATCAACAACCAGTGCTTGCACTAAGGAGTTCATTTTGATTGAGGAGGTTCAATTGTGATTTTAACCGAAGCAAAATACTTGCGGTTTTCTAAAAAAAAGATAGCATGCATAACATGAACGGTCAATATTTATCGAAAGCAAAATTACCAGATTCTCCCGGGGTTTATTTTTTTAAGCATGGTAGCGATGTGTTATATATAGGCAAGGCAACATCACTAAAAGATCGAGTGAGGAGTTATTTCGTTTCTGATCTAGTAAGTACCCGTGGACCACTTTTAGTGGACATGATTTTTCAGGCTGACAAACTCGATTGGCAGGAAACTGACTCAGTACTCGAGGCCCTGATTCTTGAGGTTGAACTAATAAAAAAATTTCAGCCAAAATACAATTCCAAAGAGAAAGATGACAAAAGTTTTAATTGCATCGTTGTCACTGACGAAGATTTTCCTCAGGTACTGATAATCCGCAAAAATGATATTGATTTTTCTTCCTTAACAGCTTCCGCCAAAGGACGGATCAGCCCTGGGCTGAAACAGCTAAAAGCTATTTTTGGCCCTTTTCCTCACGGTACCCAACTCAAAGAGGCATTGAAAATTGTTCGTAGAATTTTTCCATTCCGCGATAACAAATGTAAATTAGGACAAGGCCGGCCATGTTTTAATCGACAGATAGGATTATGCCCCGGAACATGCACGGGTGAAATTACTAAGCAGGAATATGCTAGGACAGTCAGAAATATAAAATTGTTTTTCGAGGGTAAAAAGGGAATATTGCTCAAACAGCTTGAGCGGGACATGAAGGAATTGGCCAAAAAGCAAGAATTTGAAAAAGCAGCGCTGGTTCGTCAGAGCATTTTCGCCCTGAATCATATTCAAGATGTCGCCCTGATAAAATCGGAAAAAACAATCAGTTCCGATTCCGCTTTCAGAATTGAAGCGTATGATATTGCTCATTTGTCGGGCAAAGATACGGTAGGTGTGATGACTGTAATTGTTGATGGGGAGCCGGCAAAAGCCGAATACCGAAAATTCAGAATTAAAAGGGGAGACGGTGCGCACGATATAGCGAACCTTCGGGAAATAGTTGAGCGAAGGCTAGCACATACCGATTGGACATTCCCGCACATGATCGTAGCTGACGGTAATGAGGTACAAAATAGGGTGATTGAGGAGGTTTTAGCAAAAGCCAATATCCAAATTCCTGTTGTTGCTGTTACCAAAGATGAACGACATAAAGCTCGTGCGATTATCGGTGATGCGAAACTCGTAGATACTCACAAAAAAGCAATTCTTCTTGCTAATAGCGAAGCGCACCGTTTTGCTATCGGTTACCATCGTAAATTGCGGGGTGAAATCTTTAAAAATGGCTAAAATTGACTGGTTCAAGGTGTCTTTTTAGAGCCTTTGAAAGGCTCAACAGGCTGTTGAGCCTTTCAAATAAGGGTGCATGGGTACTACTAATAACAAATCACTTACGAATATAGAAATGGAGAGGCAGTATTTGTACAGATTTGTTATTGGTATTCTGCTCCTGTTTGTGTCCAAATTTTGCTATAATATATAGATGTTAAAAACGCGAGTGGGTGTTCTTCGGGGCGGACCATCAAGCGAACATGATATTTCGTTTAAAACTGGTGCCAATGTTTTAAAAAACTTGTCCGAAAAATATCAGCCAGTTGATATTTTTATTGATAAATCTGGTACTTGGCATGTGCACGGTATCGCCAGCACTCCTGAAAAAATTTTTAAGAAAGTTGATGTTTTATTTAATGCTCTTCATGGTGATTACGGGGAGGACGGCGGGATTCAGCACCTTCTAGACACCTTTAAAATTCCATACACTGGTTCAGGGCGACTTTCTTCAGCTTTTGCTATGCATAAGGGTCACACTAAGAAATTATTAAAAGCTCACGGTATCAAATCACCATATCACAAGATTGTTCACAAAGATCAAGTGACTAAGGAAACAATCCACGATTTGTTTCGTTCCATACCGCACCCATCAGTGGTAAAGCCCGTTAGCAAAGGTTCATCGTTGGGAGTTTCCGTTGTTTTAGGGTTCCTGGATTTTGAAGAGGCTCTTCAAAAAGCCTTTACACTTGGTCCCGCTGTAATGATTGAAGAATATATTTCCGGTAGGGAAGCAACGTGCGGGGTGCTAGAAGCATTTAGGGACGAATCACTCTATGCATTTTTTCCAGCCGAAGTCGTGCTCGATCCAAGTCAGAAATTTTTTAATTTTGACGCGAAATATGGAGGTAAATCACGGATTGTTCACCCTGGCCGATTCTCTAGGCTTGAAATGGAAACCATTAAAAATTTTTCTCGTATCGCTCACCAAGTTTTGGGTCTGCGTCACTACTCACGATCAGATTTTATCGTTCACTCTTCTCGTGGAGTTTATTTTCTCGAGACAAATTCTTTGCCGGGGCTATCGGTGAATGCACCTTATGTTGAGTCACTCTCATCTGTGGGTACACCTTTTTCACATTTTATTGATCATGTTTTAAAGCTTGCGTTGGAGGGGAAATAAAAAAAGTAAATTCGGTAAAAGCGAATACACTTTTACTATCTATCGTGTATCACAAATATTTTGCTTGCCGTCGCAAGCAAAATTTCGCGACCCCGGCTCGTGGTTTCGCCTGCTGGCGAAACATCACTGCGCCTTCCACGCACACGAAAAAACCTCCAGCGGTGGAGGTTTTTTCTGTTTGGTGGACCCTAGCGGGCTCGAACCGCTTACCTCCTCATTGCAAATGAGGCGCTCTACCAGATGAGCTAAGGGCCCAGAAGTATTGGGAGAGTATATCGTAGCTTACTCTAAAAGCAAATTATGCCGCTTGACGCCTATCGTCCTCTATTCTCTCCTGTTCTTTTTCCCATTCGTTGTGCGCGGACATGCCATTTACAAAATTCGTCCCAACAACGGCGGAAGGTTCTGTCTTTTTAGTCGGGATGGGCTCAATCTTTTTTGATTCCAGAACTGCCTCCTCGGTACTTATTTCGCCATCGACAACTCTGTGCATTAAATCAAAAAGCTGACGGGCTCTTTCTGATGTCACAAACTCTTTCCTAGATTCCATGGTTCAATTATACCTTAATTTATTATTTTATTAAATATGTGTTAATATTTTCGTCTACAAGGGCCTATAGTCTAGTGGTACGACGCGCCATTCGCATTGGCGAGGCGGGAGTCCGATTCTCCCTAGGTCCACAATGGTTCAAGAAGATAGCCGGCTGGCCATCTGATTGACGTACCCATTGTGTGACTTAGGGGAATCGGAGGCCGGAGCGCGGCGGCGTGAGGCGGGGTAGCGGGCTTTTCTAGTAAGAAAAGACCTGTGACCGAGAGCGTACTCGCGGTTCTCCCTAGGTCCACCGAACAGAGAGAATGTGCACTGCTGCACATTCTCTCGTGTGCGTGGAAGGCGCAGGCATATTTTTTCAGCAGAAAAAATGCCGAGCCGGGGTCGCGAAATTTTGCTTGCGACGGCAAGCAAAATATTTGTGATACACGATAGGTTTGACTGGCGTGCGGATGCCAGCCCCACAGGTTCTTTCCCCTTTCGCCAAAAATGAAGTAAAATATACATTCCATGGAATCATTTTCAACAAAATCCAAACATTCAGGGGTAGGCCTCGCCACCACATGGGATGTGATGAAATATTTTTGGGCGGGTATGCGTCACCACAAACTTTCACTTTTTATTACACTCGCCAGTGTTCTTGTTGCGCGCCTTTTTGCCGTTGTTATACCGATTTACTACAAGAAATTTTTCGACACTCTCGGTATGCAGTCCTCTCCCGATGTTTTAGCGCCACAGCTTTTTAATATAATCTGGGTTATTTTGGGTTTCAATCTAATTATTTGGGTAGGTTACCGATTGGGTAGTTTTGCTGTCGCCCATTTTCAGGCTGTGGTAATTGCACGCCTCAAACAGCAGGCATTCGATTATATGATCGATCATTCGTTCTCTTTTTACAGCAATAATTTTACCGGCTCATTGGTGCAAAGAGTGAATCGATTCGCGCGGGCTTTTGAGGTCCTAACGGACCGGATTGTTTTTGATATTTTGACCTTGGCCACGCAAATTATCGGAGTGTGTATTGTGTTGTGGTTTGTTAACCCGCTTATTACGCAGGTTCTGATTGTTTGGGTTTTAATTTATCTGGCGTTCAATTATATCTTTGCCCGATGGAAACTTAAATACGATGTAAAGAGGGCCGCGAAGGACTCTTTTACTACAGGTGTTCTTTCTGACGCCATATCGAACCAAAACACCATTGCACTTTTTGCAGGTTCGAATTCTGAATCCCGAAATTTCAAGGATGTTACTGATGATCAAGCTCGTTTTACTCGATTTGTCTGGAATTTGCAGGGGGTTGTTGATACGGTACAGTCTTTGCTTATATTTATCATTGAATTTTTGCTTTTCTACTTTGCCATTAAATATTGGCAACAAGGGCTTATGACCATAGGAACATTTGTACTGATTCAGGTATACCTGGTAAGTATGTCCGGACATCTTTGGGATTTCAGCAGAGTTATTCGCAATGTGTATGAAGCAGTGGCAGACGCAAAAGAGATGGCAGATATATTAAAGCTCGGCCATGAAGTTAAGGATTCCTCAAACGCAAAGCACCTTGTCGTACCTAAAGGCGAAGTTGTATTTTCTGATGTTGAGTTCGGATTCGGAGAGGATTTGCCCGTGCTTCGTACAGTTAACCTTACGATTAAACCTGGCGAGAAACTAGCCATTATCGGCCCTTCAGGTGCGGGTAAGTCCACCTTTGTTAAACTTTTGCTTCGTTTGTATGACATTTCGGCTGGTCAGATTCTGGTCGATGGACAGGACATTGCAAGTGTAACCCAAAAAGTTTGCGGGAAAACTTAAGTTTGGTGCCTCAGGATCCAATTCTTTTTCACCGAACCCTTTTGGAAAATATTCGGTATGGCAAGAGGGGCGCGACTGATGAAGATGCTTTGCGTGCCGCAACCCTTGCGCACTGCGACGAATTTGCGCTCGCACTGCCCAAAGGCTATAACACCTATGTAGGAGAGCGGGGCATCAAACTTTCCGGAGGTGAAAGACAGCGGGTTGCAATTGCTCGAGCAATTTTGAAAAATGCGCCGATTTTGATTCTCGACGAGGCTACCTCAAGTCTAGACTCGCATTCTGAATCTTTAATCCAGGACGCACTCGACAGTTTAATGAAAGGCAAAACTACTATTGTGATTGCTCATCGCTTATCAACCATTAGAAAAATGGATAGAATTATCGTGGTCGAGAAGGGTCAGATTATTGAGGAGGGAAGCCATGATGAGCTTTTGCAAAATGGCTCGAGTTTATACAAGAAGCTTTGGAATCTTCAAGCTGGAGGGTTTGTGGGCGATGATGAGGGGGTATTATAGAGTGTTATAATTAACCCATGACAGCGTTTTTCTCCAGCATAATATATTTCATAGGGGCGTATCGATATCCAGTCGCATTTTTAGGCTCCCTTATTGAGGGACCACTTGCGATGGTTGGCGGAGGGATGTTGGTTCGTCTCGGTGAATTTGATTTTATTCCGCTTTATTTAACATTACTCCTCGGGGATTTAACTGCCGATATCTTGTGGTATTTTGTCGGCAGAAAGGCCGCTAACCCCTTTATTAAGAGATTCGGTAAATTTTTCGGTATCACGCAGGTCGCATTTGAAAAAATGGAAAGAGTGTTTCTAAAGCATGACACGAAGATCCTTTTCATTTCAAAGGTGACAATGGGCTTGGGGTTTGCACTAGCGACACTGATGGCGGCCGGAGCGGTCAAGGTGCCATTTAAGAAGTTTTTTATTCTTAACGCGGCTGGAGGTGTTGTCTGGGTTGCATTTCTAATTTCTGTAGGTTATTTTTTTGGAGATGTGTATTTGAAGATTGCCGACAGTTTCAAGGTAATTTTTGTAGGCGCCGCCGCGCTCTCGGTTATCGCGCTTATGTACGGTTTTGTATCATATATTCGGCGACATCCTGATCAATTAAATTAATGATCTCAATAATTATTCCGACATTGAATGAGATTTTTGTGATCGAGAGGACCTTGCAGGGCCTTCTACGCTCGAGTAAATACCGTTTTGAGATTATTGTGACCGATGGTGGGAGCACTGATGGTACAATTGAAATTGCAAAGAAGTATGCTGACAAGGTTGTCATTCACAACGGTTTAAAGAGACAGACAATAGGTGAAGGAAGAAACGTCGGAGCATTTGAGGCCAAAGGTAAGTATCTGATATTTCTCGATGCAGACATTACTATCATCGACATCGATACTTTTTTTGACACGGTTCTTAAATTTATATCGGCAAAACCGGAGGTTACCGCCTTTACGGGACATTTGCGTGTCCTTGCGAAACACGAAACATTTTCTGATAGAATCTTTTTTTCCCTGGTTAATTTTATACACTTAGTACAAAACAATTTTTTGAAAAATGGTGCAGCTTCGGGTGAATTTCAGGTAATTCGTAAAGACATGTTTGAGAAATTGGGGGGATATCGTACTGATTTGCCGGCGGGGGAGGATCAGGAATTTTTTCGACGCATTTCGAAGGCCGGGAAAACCCACTTCCATAGAGATCTAAGCGTGTATCACACGGGACGGCGCGCTCACAAAATTGGTTGGGCCAGACTTTTGTCGCTTTGGGTTGTAAATGATTTTTATGTTCGCTTCCTCGGTAGATCGGCAAGTAAAGTTTGGGAGGAGATACGCTAATTTATGAAAATAAGCATTATTATTCCCGCATACAACGAGGCAAAGTACCTCGGGAGTTGCATTGAGAGTATTTTGCGGAACAACACCCAGTTATTACATGAAATTATCGTTGTGGATAATGGAAGTGTTGACGATACAGCAAAAATTGTTCAAAGTTTCTCAGGGGTTAACTTGGTAATCGAAAAGGAAAAGGGTGTTACGAAAGCCCGCGCCGCCGGATTTGCGGCATCATCTGGAGATATTATTGCGTACATTGATGCGGATACGAAAATGCCTCCTGGCTGGCTAGCGAAGGTGAGCGAGGAATTTTCAAAGGACAATCTGCTGGTTGCGCTTAGCGGTCCTTATGTGTATCACGATGTGACACCGCTACAGAATTTCTTGGTTTTTGTGTACTGGATTTTTTTAGCCTTTCCAAGTTATTTTTTTCTTCGATATATGGCTGTGGGCGGAAATTTGGCAGTAAGGAGGGACGCACTGGAAAAAGTAGGTGGTTTCGATAAAAATATTTCTTTTTATGGAGATGATACGGATATCGCGCGCAGACTTCACAAAATTGGAAAGGTGAAATTTAAATTGTCATTTATTATGTATACGTCTGGCCGGAGACTAAAAGGGCAGGGGGTTTTAAAAACTGGCATGTTGTACGCAATTAATTTTTTGTCAGAAGTTTTTTTACATCGGCCAATTACCAAAGATTACATAGATATTCGTTAAAACCAATAAAATAACAAATTTTATCCCAGAAATCGATATATGGCTATAATACACGACCGCGTATTATAGCCATATATGAAAATTAAATAGTGAGACGATACCGAGATTTTTGGAAAAAGAAAAGCTCCGCGATTTTTAGTCGGGAGCTCGAGTTGCCTTATGGCAAACTGAAAGCGGATCACTTTTTTGCCGAAAGCTCGGCAGGTTTTGCGTGTTGGCTGCGCCGCATTGGCAGGACTGGTTCAGGGATGCTGAAGCCTCGGGCTCTGATTAGCAATCCGACACTTCTCATCCTCATCTCGTTTGGGTTATAAACAATCACGGTGTAACTGCCACCTGTCTCCAGGTATCCCGGGACATCTTCGCCGATAGTGGCTACGTTGGCTCGTGATTGGGTCAAGGCTCTGTTGAGTTGATGAAGTTGGTTGAGGACGTCGCCGGGGGGCATTGTCGCCCCTGGCATGATTGTTATCGTGCGGGGTGAGTGCGGAGTGTGTGCCATAGATTTTTTGCGCCAACATTTTTGTTCAAAGTTCCGCGGGCAATATTACTCCAGTTCACTGATTTTGTCAAACTACCCCCCCCAACACCGTGAATGCTACACAATAATTCTCCTTAATTGCTGCGGAATATGCACCATTAAATCACGTTCAATTGCGCCTGTAATTTTGACAATATTTTCAATTGAATTTTTGTCCGCAGTTTCGCTACTTATGATTACTGCGGGAGTGTTGATTGTTGTCTCAGGTATGTTTGTGATATCAATCGTCGTTATGTTCATGCTCACTCGACCAACGATAGGGCAAAAATTTTCTCCGATTTTTACATAGCCTTTGTTTGAAAGTCGCCGATCAATGCCCTCATAATAGCCGGCGGGAACAGTTGCAATTCTCATTTCATGTGGAGCTTCAAATGTTGCGCTGTAACCAACTTTTTCTCCCATTTGAATTGTTTTTGTGCCACTTATCACCGATTTCATTTCAAGTACCGGTTTTAGGTTCAATAGGCGTTTGTTGTCCGTTGGATCAAGACCATAGAGTCCGACGCCGAGACGCAGCACGTTTGCTACAGTATCTTTTGCATATGAAGAACCGCCCGTTGCTCCTAAATGGAAGTATTTAAGGGTTGGGAATTCTTTTTTCCAGATTTCAGTGGTTCGATTCCATGTTTGTATTTGGCTATTTGTAAATATTGAAGTGACCCCATCTTGATCACCTAAATGTGAACAAAGGCCAACGACTCGAATTGATTTATTTTTTCTTAGTAATGTAATTGCTTGCTCGGAATCTGTCGATAATATCCCTTGACGGTGCATACCGGTATCGATTTTAATGTGAAAATCGGTGGGGCGGGTGAGATTTTTTGAAATTTCTTCCAGTTGATCATGGCTTACGATGGTAAAGGCGATCGATTTTAATTTGTTGGTTTCAATATTTTCGAATGGCGTGTAGCCGATGATGAGGATGCCTGAAGAGATCCCTTCGTTTCTAAGAATCATTGCTTCGTGATATGAATCCACGACGATAAACGGGATTTTTTCGGTGTCAACAATTTTTGCGACCAAGGTGAGTCCGTGTCCGTATGCATTGCTTTTTAATACCGGTGCGATTGCTAGATTTTGGTCGTTTTTCTGAAAGGCATGCAAATTGTGCAACAGTCGATCTTTCGAAATCGTAATTTCAACGAGTGCGGTGTAGGGGAAGCGCCAAGCACGCCACCTTCTCAGTAATTTTTTGACCATGTTCCTATCATAACATATGATGTATTCATCATATGTTCAGTTTTAATGGCTATGAAATAAATAGGTCAGAGGGCAAAATTGCCTTCAAATACGAACTTGCCCATGAAGGTGAAACTTTTTCTTTTGCTGAAAAAATTAGTTTTGATCCAAAACAAGCCGATTTTAAGCGGGCGCCGGACACGGTGCTCACGAATGCGCTTGATACGTTGTCGCTCATTCTCGGTATCAGCTATTGGAAATTATTTTGTCCAAAAGAATTGCGGTTGCCGAACATTGCTTTGACGTCTGCACAAGCACAATTTTGGAACACAGTATACACAAAGGGCTTAGGCGAATTTTTCTATAAAAATAAAATCGATTTTCGAGGGCTGGTTAATTTCCCGACCACGTCCGGCGCGCCGGGCGCGCCGGAACCGGTACCGAACACCGGCCGGTCACTGGTCTTGTGGGGTGGGGGCAAGGATTCGATTGTGACCGCGGAGCTTTTCAAAAAAGAGAAAAAAGATTTCGATCTTTTTTCTCTGAACGACTATTCGATTCAGAGGGAGACAGCAAAAATCGCCGGAAAAGATCTACTCATTTTCAAAAGAGAGATTGACCCCTTACTCCTGGAGCTCAATAAACGTCCTGGCGTGTACAATGGGCATGTTCCAGTTTCGGTTGTATATTCGGCAACCGCCTTACTTGCCGCCCTTCTTTATGGCTATGATTCTGTAGTTATTTCCTGCGAGGAGAGTGCTAATTACGGCAATGTGGAATATCTCGGTGAAAGCATTAATCACCAGTGGAGTAAATCGGAAGAATTTGAAAAAATGTTTTCTAGGTACATTGCGCGGTACATAACGCCGAGTGTTGATTATCACTCTGCGCTGCGCAAGTACAGTGAATTAGAAATTACCGCACTTTTTTCAAAGTATCCCCAATATTTTTTCTCATTTTCAAGTTGTAATAAAAATTTCACGATAGAAAAAAACAAGGGAGGCCTGCCTGCCCGAACCTCCGTGGGCGGGTGGTGTGGGGAGTGTCCAAAATGCGCTTTCGTATTCGCGATGCTTGCGGCTTATATCCCGAAAGAAACGGTTGTGAAGATATTCGGCAAAAATTTGTTTAATGAACCCGCTCTAACTACGATATATCGTAGTTTGTTGGGACGGGGGAAGGTAAAACCGTTTGATTGTGTTGGAACTCCCGAGGAAACAGTGCGGGCATTTGAGTTGGCCAGACAGAAGGGGGAATATGCGGAGGATGTTATCATGAAAGAATATGAAACTATCCGAGCTTAAAGACAGAAAAATAGCTATTTTAGGATTCGGTATTGAGGGGCAGGCAACTCTCCGTTTTTTGAAGCATTTTTTCCCTGAAAAGGAGATCGGAATTGCTGATCAAAAAGACGGCCCTAATTACTTAGAAAAATTGAAAGGGTATGATGTGGTGATTAAAACCGCTGGGATTCCGGGGCGGCTGGCTACACAGCCTTACACGACCGCAACAAATATTTTCTTTGCCAATACGAAGGGAAAAATTATCGGTGTGACTGGGTCAAAAGGAAAAAGTACAACTGCATCTCTTATTTTTGCTATGTTAAAAACTGCGGGTCTTGATGTGCGGTTTGTTGGTAACATCGGAACACCGGCACTTGATGAACTTTGTGTCACTGAACCGGCTGATCGGGTGTATGTTTGTGAACTTTCGAGTTATCAGCTTGAGGATTTAAAATACTCACCACATATTTCCGTTTTCATTAATTTTTTTCCGGAGCATCTGGATTATCACGATGGTCTAGAAAAATATTGGGAGGCGAAGAAAAATATTTTAACCCGCGCGACGGGTGCCGATTATTTTGTCTATAATCCGGACTACCTGGGTCTGAAAGCGCTTGCGGAGGAAACAAAAGCACAGACGGTGCCGTTTGTGACGACTCTGCCGTTTTCTGAAGATGTTATTCCTTTGTTGGGTAAGCACAATGTCGATAATGTCCGCGCGGCGGCAACCGCCGCGCGGATTATGGGAGTTTCCGACGCACAAATCGAAAAAGCGGTTCGCGCCTTTAAACCACTGCCGCATCGTTTGGAAAAAGTCGGCACCTATAAAGACATTACGTTTTACGATGATGCTATTTCTACGACTCCAGAATCAACTATTGCCGCGCTCGAGGCACTGCCAAATGTCGGCACACTGTTTCTTGGCGGGAAGGATAGGGGATATGATTTTACTGCTTTGGCCCAAACAATTTTTGAAAAAAACATTTTGAATATCGTCTTGTTTCCGGAAAGTGGCGCGCGGATTCTCGAAGCGCTCGAAGATTCTGCGAAAAAGAACGGTACGATGCTGCCGAAAATTTTTCCGACGAGCGACATGAAAGAGGCTGTTACATTTGCGTATGCTAATACGCCCTCAGGGAGCGTCTGTCTGCTTTCAGCCGCTTCACCGAGCTACAGCCTGTGGAAAAATTTTGAGGAAAAAGGCACTCTTTTTCAAACGCTGGTGAAGGAAAAAATGGCTTAAATAGGCCACGGCAGGGATGACCCAAGGGGTTGACTTCTAACTGTTTTGGGTGTATAATTGGGGGTAGGACGATTTTTTAGGAGCCATCGTGGCTCTTTTTCGTTCTTTGTAAGCAGAATAAAGTCAGTAAACCCAATGCAGTGTAACTCCCATGAAAACTACGCAGAAACCACCAAGTCGGAAACTTCAGCCCGCCGTCTGGGTCGCCATCGTTTTGGCGGTCAGCTCGGTCGTTTTGCTCATCTTCGGCCCGCCGTTCAGGAAGGGCCCGACCGATTCACGGCCGGCTGTCACGCCGGTCGCCTACCAGGAGTTCCAGGTCGACCCTGAACCTCCCGGCAATGCCAGCGCCACCGGCGACGATTTGCCGGTGACAACGCCGGTTAGTGCCGTCGAGATTGGTCCTGTCCAGCTTCAGGCTGACGGGGCAATTATCGTCAGGGAAACAGGGGGCCGGATTAATATGGTTCCGGTTTCCAGCAAACGACCTCCGGTCATTCCTGAAGCCGAAGTGCGTGCAAGGCAGGGCAAAAAGCAGTAACCAAGAAATCAGCAAACCAGACACAGCAACTCAGAAACACAGAAAAACAGACACTTATGAAATCGACACTGAAACTCATCGGCGCGTGCTTCATGCTCGCGATCACCCTCCTTGTCACCCAGCCTGTGGCTTTCGGGCAAGACTTGCCGGTTTATTCCGACGATCTGCTTCGCGATCACGCGCTGACGAATGTCGTCAGTGGGTCGCGTTACGTTGATTCGCCGGACATGGATTGGGCCTTCGAAGGCCGGCTTACCGCAACTAACGCCATCGGCAAGGGTGCCGAAAATGTGCTCAACGCGCTGTTCGCGGTGGAGATGAAATACCGGCTGATCAACAGCAATGCTGTCATCAACGGGAACATCTACCTTCACGACAAACACGGTGCCTTGCTGTTTTATGGGCGTGCCGAATACATCGCAGCCTCCCTGGAAACGGGGAAGCCTTCCTACAATCTGTGGCTTCAGGATGTTCCCCTCGGGGAGAATGTTCAATCCGCAGAGGTGCTTGCGCTCGATGCTGATGGCAGAACTGCCCGACGCTACAACATGCAGGTGGATAGCCACGGACGTGTGGTCTTTCAGTCCGGCATGGCGGGTAGCACGAACGGGATACTTGTCACCAGGCTTAGCGACGGGACACTCGTCACCTACGATCTGTCAAAGCGTGCGAGCACTGTTCCGGGAGTGACCTCTGACGGAAGCGCTGTCTGGAAGATCGATGGCCATCACGTCGTTACGGTGAGCCCCAAAGAGCCGAAGGTTAAGATCGCCGCAACCTATTTGCGCCCGACTGCATACTTCCATGTCCCGAGCGACCAGGTGGTCACTTTCGATGTGGTGGGTATCATCCAAGAAAATGGGCAGGTGTTCTTTGAGCGTCCCTATCAGCTCGAGGTTACTTCCGAAACTTCAGGTGCAAGCGGACCGGTTACCCTGTCGGTGGAGGGGCCTTCGTCGTTCAGCGTAGACAAGGGCACTTACCGGATTCACAACTTCGGTTGGAAAAAGTTCGGAACCCAGAGGACCATTTACACCGGTCCAGAGGTTGGCACTGCCCCCGCCCCTGTTAGCGGTGGTGGCGGATCACCATAGACTGACTCGGTTTTTTCAATCACAGCGCGCTTCTTTGCTTCGGCAGAGGATGACGCGCTTTTTATTTCCCAATTTTGCCCACGGTACTCCGTGGCTGCAACTAATTGAGGACGTCGAGTACTCTCGACGCTGACAACCACTAAAGCTCCTATTCAAACTTATATATACCTCCGAAGTTGATTTTTTTACAGCCTTACGGTATAGTAGCCGGACATTAATTTAAATATATGAGTCAAGAACGCCTTATAAAACTCAACTGTTCCAAGTGCAAACGCACCAATTATTGGTCTGAAAAGAACAAAAAGCTGGTGGAGCGTAAAATCGAACTAAAAAAGTGGTGTAATTGGTGCAAGAAACATCTTCCACACAAGGAGGCGAAAAAGTAGAGTTTAGTATCACAAAACAATCCGCTCTACGAGCGGATTGTTTTGTGATATAGTCATGCTGTTGGGCCTGTAGTTTCAATGGTAAAACATTCCTCTCCAAAAGGAAGGTTCCGAGTTCGAGTCTCGGCGGGCCCGCAAAAAACGTTGGTTTTTGTCGAGCCCGAAAAACTGCTGGAGAGCAGTTTTGCCCGAGACTCGAAGCCTGTTTGAGCATTTTTTCAAGTTTCTGAGCGCCGAAAAAATCCAAACATGGGTACTGCTCCTGTAAGGAGAGAGTCTCGGCGGGCCCGCAAAAACCATTTATTCTAATTGCATCAATAAGAAACTATAGTTTCTTATTGATGCAAAAATGCCGGCCGGCCGGCCGGCGGTTATGTGGTTTTTGCAGAGAGGTTGAATATTTTACGAATCTCTTTATCTCCCTCCATTTCTTCTACAATAAGATAGAGAAGGGAAGACCCAATTTTTAGATCGGCCTTCAGTAATGCTGTCAATTCCTCGCACGGATAGGGGTAGACCCAAACACTGTCCTGTAGGCGAATAAAACCCACTGATTGTAGTGTTGAACGAAGCTGGTGCCTAGTATTTTTTCGTTTTTCACTGATATCAAATATAAGAACTCTCCATTTACCGTCCCAGTGTTTAGGAGATTTGATGCTGTAATTGGTACGAACAAACTTTTCAACAAGCGCCGAGCCCGCGTTGGTTATGCTGACAAACCCAGGCTTATTTGGAACATACGATAGTAACCCCTTTTCAACTAAAAGTTGGCGTGCACGCTGTATTGAATTTTGTCGAGACCGATCGATTTTCTTAATTATCGGATTAAGTAACCGTATAGCATTTGGCGCAAGAATTGCCACGCTAAGCATTCCCGCAGCAGCCACTGTTCCAAGTACAGCCCTTTGGAGTTTTGTAATTCGAGTTCTTCTTGCTGATCGAGATTCTAGTTTTCCCATTCCAATAATCATAACACAAACAACAATAAGAAACTATAGTTTCTTATTGTTGTTCTAGAAAATTTTTTATTTCTGTCTGTATTTTTGAGAAGTTTTTTGGTTTGAACCAGTGTATTTGTTTGTTTTTGCTGAACCATGTCATTTGGCGGCGAGCGTAGTGCCAGATTTCGTATTGCAGTCGAGTTATCATCTCTGTTTTGGAGATTTTGTTTTGTAGAAATAATGCCAAATATCGATATTCAAGTCCAAGTTCTTCCATTCGTTTCCAGGAGAGGCCCTTTGCGTGTAGACGCTTTGCTTCGGTGATCATGCCAATCTTTAGCCGCACGCTAAGGCGCGCGGCTATCTTTTTTTTCAATTCTTCAGCAGGCAGGGTCAAGCCGATATGAAGGGTGCCAAATGGCGAAACGGTTTTTGAAATTGGAGGGACCGCGCCGAGGGCTGTGGCCACTTCAATGGCTCGGATTATTCGGCGTGAGTTTTTCGGATCAATATTTTTTGCTCTAAGGGGATCGAGTTTCATAAGAGTTGCAATCAAAGTTTCAGGTGCTTGCCCGCGCAAACTAGCCCGAAGTGTCTCATTCGGTGGGACGTCAGGCAAAATCACGTTGTCGACAAGGGCTTCAATGTAAAAACCTGTGCCACCGCAAATGATGGGTAGGTGGCCCCGCGAAAAAATTTCCGCAATTTTTTCGCGGGCGTGCTTTTGAAAATCTACCACGGTAAATCTTTTTTTTGGATTCGCAACATCGAGCAGGTGGTGAGGAATACCACACATTTCTTTTTTTGTAACTTTCCCCGTGCCAATGTTGAGGCCAGTGTATACTTGGCGAGAGTCGGCTGAAATTATTTCGCCATTAAATTTTTTAGCAATCGCGACCGCTAGGGCGCTTTTGCCTGTGGCGGTAGGGCCGAGGATAACTAGGATCTTGGAATTAGGAATCATGAATTAGGAATTATACAAAGGCAAACAGATTGTGCCGGAGGTATTGGAGAATCGGCTACTACATAGCCAGGTGCTTTTCCATCTCGACGACTCGATAAGGAAAAGCCTTTCGATTCTCTCGCGTCGCAAAGCAGTTTGCGACTTCCCGCCACAAGCCGCTTTGCGTCTTGTGCCGGGAGAGAGAATCGAACTCTCATGATGTTGCCATCGCGGGATTTTGAGTCCCGTGCGTCTACCAATTCCGCCATCCCGGCTTGTATCGTAACAGTCTAGTAAAATTATGCACAAAAATCAATTTTTGTTTTTTGGTTGTCGTGTTACAATTTCGTCATGCCCTCACAATTTTTTAGCGATTCCATATTTTGGATTGAGACAGAAAAGGTTCATCCGAATCCGTACCAGCCTCGCCATGAGTTTGATGATTCAAAATTGCGCGATTTAGCCGACTCTATTCGCATGTACGGCGTACTCCAGCCTCTCGTGGTAACCCGTCATGAAAAAATGAAAGAAGACGGCGGTCTGTCCGTTGAGTACGAGCTCATTTCCGGTGAGCGCCGTCTTCGTGCTTCCAGGCTCGCCGGTCTTGACCAGGTGCCGGTTATTATTCGTTCAAATGAACAGAGTGATCGTGAGAAGCTCGAGCTTGCCATTATTGAAAATTTACAACGCGAGGACTTAAATGCGGTTGACCGAGCTCGCGCTTTTCAACGTCTTGTCGATGAATTTAAATTTAAGCACGGCGAGATTGGAGCGAAAGTGGGGAAGAGCCGCGTTTATGTCTCTAACACGCTTCGTATCCTTGCACTTCCCGAAGAAATGCTCAACGCTCTTTCGGAAGGTAAAATTACTGAAGGACACACTCGGCCACTTTTGATGCTTGTTGATCGTAAAGAGGAGCAGATGACCCTTTTTAAAGAAATTATTTTCAAAAAAGTGACAGTTCGTGAGGCGGAAATGATTGCGCGAAAAATTGCCCTTGATCGAGTTCGTCGTCACAATTCAAGTGTCGATCCAGAAACACTCGCTATGGAAGCTAAGCTCAAGGAGTCTCTCGGAACCCGTGTCAGTATTGAGCGAAAGCAAGTCGGTGGTAAAATTACAATTGAATTTTTTTCTGATGAAGACCTGCAGATGATTGTGGGGGTTATGAATGCAGAGGGGAAGATTAAAAATGTTCTGCCATCAGTTTCAACCGAAATTCACGCTGATTCCGTTCCTCCGAGCACTGAGTCGGACCCCGCTCTTTCTGAACAAGAACCAATTGACGACAGAACCAAGGAGGAAAAAGAGGCTGATGAAAATGACGAGAGTCTCTACTCTCTAAAGAATTTCAGCATATAGCGGAATTTGTGTCATGGTTTCTTTTACACCCCCAACTTTCTTAAGTTGGGGGTGTTCTCTCAGCGAGGACAATTCTCTGAACGGGTTAGCGAAGCGGCCTTGAAAATTACTAGGCGAGGAGAAAAATTCAATTGTTTGAGGAGCTGGCGACGAGTTTTGAATTTTTCGTTAAGTGAGCCGAAGATAATTTTCACGGGCGCGTAGCGCTTTAGTGAAGAGAATTTTGTCCGAGCATCATTTTAATATGTTTTTTTGCAATAGCCGTTTTGGTTATTTCAAGCCACTTAGCAGTTGGGTGAGAACCGGTTTTGGTAACTATTTCAACTATGTCGCCGTTTTGAAGCGGAGTGTCTATGGAAACTAATTTTCCGTTTACTTTAGCTCCCGACATGTGGTTACCTATATCTGAGTGCACTGCGTAAGCGAAGTCTATGGAACTTGAGTCTGCAGGCAGGTCTATTACGTCTCCTTTTGGTGTGAATACGAATACACGGTTACTGAAAAAATCAGTTTTTATATCTCCAATAAATTCCTGCGTACCCGTGACTTCTTTATGGTATTCGCCGATTTCCCGAATCCATGGAGGAACGACGCTGTCTGGCTTTTTTTGTTCCGCTTTTATTTCCTTGTTACCGAGAATAAAGGAAGGGAAAAAACTTTTTACCCACGCAACACTACCGAAGTTTGGCTTCGGGTTTGTAATTGTTTCTTTGTATTCAAAATGCATACCGTATTCTGTTTTGCGGTGCATTTCCTCGGTTCGAATTTGCATTTCAATAATGCCGCCGTCTCCCGTAAAAATGGTTGTGTGAATCCCTCGGTAACTATTTGGTTTGGGGAAGGCAATGTAGTCTTTGATTCTGCCAGGTAGTGGTCGCCAAACGCTGTGAATCACACCGAGTACGCGATAACAATCAGAAATTGTAGGAACGATTATGCGAAGTGCTGAAATGTCATATATTTTTTCAATATCCCATTCTTTTCTAAGTAATTTTCGGTAAAGACTGTATAATCCCTTGAGGCGATAACTGCTGTGCGTGTGAATGATTCCTTCTCGAGCCAATTCGCGCTTGACTGATTTATGAAATTTTTCCAAGTGGCGCACTTTTTCATGACTTTTTGTTTTGAGTAATTTTTTGACACGGTCATACTCCTCTGGATTTACATAAGGGAACGCCAAATCTTCCAGTTCACGGTTTATTTTTCTAATGCCGAGTCGGTAGGCGAGTGGAGCGTAAATTTCCAGGGTTTCAAGGGCGATTCGGTCACGCTTTTCTTTCGGCAGATCGCCGATAGTTTTCATGTTATGAAGTCGGTCAGCTAGTTTGATGATAAGTACGCGGACATCTTTTGACATTGCCACGAACAATTTTCGGAGACTTTCCGTGTAGCGTTCGCTTCCGCCGTAGTGGAGTTTACCGAGTTTTGTTACTCCTTCCACCAAGAAGCGAATTTCTTTTCCAAATTCGCGCTCGATTACCTCAGATTTTACATCAACGTCTTCAATTGAATCGTGGAGAAGTCCGGCAGAAATGGTTATGGCTCCCATGCCGAGTTCGGCAAGAGTTTTGGCTGTTTCAAAAAGGTGGAAGAAGTAGGGTTCACCTGAAGATCGTTTGTGGCCCGCGTGGGCTTTTTCAGCAAAACTATACGCCTTGGCAATCAGGGCGCTGTCGGCCACGGATGGACGCTGGAGCAGGTCTAGGAGTTCATCTACATGTGTAGTTATCATAGCTATCTATGCTACTCCAATGAAGGCGTGGGGGCAAGGTTTGCCTTTCAAAAAGCACTCTGGTACACTCAAAATTATGAGATTGGCACTTTTTGTTGTAAAGAAGATCATTAAAACTAGGATTCTCACTCGAGGGTTATTTCTTGCCATTGTTTAAAAAAGATTCTTTAATCAAAACGATGTCAAAAAATAACTCTCGAAAAGGGTTATTTTGTTTTCCACAGGCCTTGAGGTTCTGTGGGTGAAAAACAAACGGTTCTTTACAAAGGAAAGCGTATGAGCATTGTTGCGAAATTTGGTGGAAGCTCTCTTGCTAATGCAAAGCAATTCGGTAAGGTCGTTGCAATTATTCGGGCCGATCCTGCCCGACGATATGTCGTAGTTTCAGCTCCGGGTAAAATGACCCCTGGTGACAAAAAGGTGACGGACATGCTTTTGGATTGGTCTCGGTGCTATCGCAGTGGTTTGCCGTGCGAAGAAATCCAGCAGGCAATTACAGCCCGCTTCGTCGAGATTGTCACAGGTCTTGGTCTGTCTCTCGATATTCATGCCGAGATGGCAAAGATTGCTCAAAACCTGCATCTTGATGCCACTTCGGATTTTCTCGCAAGCCGCGGTGAGTTTCTGAACGCCAAAATTCTCGCCGAGGCACTCGGCTATGATTTTATCGATCCGGCAGGGTGCATTCATTTGGATCGGGAGGGACGTTACTCTTCGGACAACGGACACTTGGCTGCCGCGCTCAAAGGACGGCGGGCGGTTATCGCTGGGTTTTACGGTTCGCTTCCGGACGGGTCCATCAAGACCTTTTCTCGGGGCGGTTCCGACATTACCGGTGCTCTGGTGGCGCAGGCTGTAAATGCCAGGCGCTACGAGAATTGGACAGATGTGTCTGGCCTTCTGAGGGCCGACCCTCGGGTTGTTGAACATCCTCGGCACATTCGTTTAATTACCTACGATGAGTTGCGCGAATTGGCCTACATGGGAGCGGAAGTTTTCCATGCGGAAGCGATGTTTCCGGTTCAAGATGCCGGCATCGAAACCCACATTCGCAACACCAATCGTCCACAAGATCCCGGCACGCGAATTGTTCCGGATTCTGGTCGGCACGTAAAGAACGGCCATGCAACAATCAGCGGTATCGCCGGCCGGAAAAATTTCACTATCATCAGAATCCAAAGGAGGCTGATGGACAAGGAAATCGGCTTTGGCGAAAGAGTGCTCAAGGTAATTGCAGAGCGTGGAATCAGTTTTGAGCACATGCCCGGCGGTATTGACACCCTTAGCGTCATCATCGATGACAGGCAGTTGGGGGATAAACTCGATGGGGTTGTTGCGGAAATTACCAGGGTCTGTTCCCCGGGCCGGGTTACGGTTGAAAAAGAGGTGGCCCTGATTGCTGTTGTGGGCCGTGGCATGGTTCATCGAATTGGTGCCAGCGCACGGGTTTTGCGCGCGATCGCTCGAGCGAACATTAATGTCAAGGTGGTCAATCAGGGCTCAAGCGAGATGAACATTATAATCGGTGTTAGAAACTGTGACTACGAGAAAGCGGTGAGGGCAATTTACCGCACTTTCGTTCGCTGATTTCTGGCGATTTGATTCAAGCGTTCCGGTTTCGATCGGGGCGCTTTTTTTTGCAAAAGAAAAACGCGCACTGAAGGTGCGCGTTCGGGAAGGTTGTGAAGACCGAAGGTTAGTCGCCGAGGCGACCGGGGTTCTCAAGGTGGTCGGGTTCACTGTGGTGATGCGGACCGCCATCTCCATCTCCACGCAGTTTCCTGCGGTATTCTCCCAGCCACTGACTTTGGCCGACAGGGGCAGGTGTTTCCGATGTTTGTTCATCAGTTTCAGGAGGGTGCATGCAGAGCCTTTCCTTTGAGGTTGTTCACTTTGTGCTGGCCGTATCAAATATTACGCTTGATTATTTTTCTGTCAATTTTGGTCAGGCACACTTTATTGGTATGTGTCAACATACAAAAGTTTTACACGGTCGTGTATAATTTATGTATGGGGCAGATGGAGCAAATCTCAAAAAGAAAAAGCCGAAATGTTGCCGTGCAGAAAATTGTTTTACAAACAATTGCAACTGCAGGCTTGCTGAGCGTCGCGATAGTTGCTCCAAATGTAATTGGTGCTATGGTCAAGATGGGATTTGTTCCCAAACCTCGTTTTAAAGAATCTATCAAGACTTCTCGTCAAAATTTGGTTAAGGCAGGCCTTCTTGCTTACGCGAAAGGATTTTTGAGTCTCACTCCAGCGGGCGAAACAAAACTTCGGCAACTCGAACGGCTTGATTACAAAACCAAAAAACCGAAGCGATGGGACAAAAAATGGAGAGTCCTGATTTTTGATATTAGTGAGCAAAAACGAGATATTCGCGATAAAGTAAGGTTGACACTGGTTGCAATTGGTTTTGTGCGCCTCCAAAATAGTGTCTGGGTATATCCCTACGATTGCGAAGATTTAGTTACACTACTTAAATCCGATTTCAAGATCGGCAAGGATTTACTTTATTTGATTGTCGATAGCATTGAAAATGACGGGTGGTTGATAGAGCGATTTGGTTTGAGTATTTAGAACAATGGGTGTAGATACAAAAGTTTAATGCGACCGCATCAGACTTTTGTATGTACTGAGTTAAGCTATCTACACGTCTAGCCATCCACATTCTTACTTTTCGAGTTTGTGGGGGTTGTGATTTGGACAGGTTTTTACCGAGCAACGTTCAGGGATGGTTTTTGTGCCAAGCATCATCAAGGCTCCGCAAAGTTTACAAAGATTTCCTGTCGGCTTGGCTTTTATTGCATTTTTACATTTTGGATAGTTTGAACAGCTGTAGAAAAGCCCAAAGCGGCCACGGCGTTCAGTCATCATGCCGTCCTTGCATGTGGGGCAAACCACACCGGTTGAATTTTTCTTTTCAAGCTCTGCGTCTTTTTTGATAAATTTACATTTTGGATAATTGTTGCAGGCGATGAAACGGCCAAATTTTCCATCACGCTCAATGAGCTTTCCCTTTTTGCATTCAGGACAATCTTCGCCAGTTTCTTTCGGGCCCTCGAGTTCTTTGCCGTCAATTGCTCGGGCGCCAAGACAGTCCGGGAATTTTGCACAGCTCAAAAATCGCCCAGCTTTTCCCAGTTTTATAATCATCGGTCCTTTGCAGATTGGACAAGGGAATTCTTTCGGACCCTCGCCAAGATTGGTCGCCTTTTCTAACTTTTCTTTTGATTTTACCTCTTTGAGAAAAGGCTTGTAAAATTCACTGAGTGTTTTTAAATACTCTCGTGAGCCGTTGGCGATGTCGTCGAGCTTGTCCTCCATTTCTGCGGTGAAAGAATCACTGATGTAGTTGGCAAAATTTTCCTCAAGGAAACCGCTTACCACTTCGCCGGTGTCAGTCGGCTTCATCGCTTTATTTTCTTTGGTGACGTATCCGCGATCCTCAATGGTCTTGATGATTGAGGCGTAAGTAGATGGTCGGCCGATTCCTCGCTTCTCGAGTTCCTTCACTAGGCCCGCCTCGCTGTATCGAGGTGGAGGTTCAGTCGCTTTTTCCTGGGTTTTCAAATCGATCAGTTTTAATTTTTCTCCAGTTGTCACTTTTGGCAATTCAACATCTTCACCGCGAGCATCCGGATCAGCTAAAAGCCAGCCAGGCGAGAGCACCCGAGTACCGTTGATGGCAAAGTTTGGGATTTCACCTTCGGCGCCAACTTGAACGAGAATTTTGCTTCGCAGTATCCTTGCGTCGGTCATTTGGCTCGCGACGGTCCTTTGCCAGATCAATTGGTAAAGACTGTTAGCCTCGTCAGTAACCCCTGCCGATTCAAGGTCGAAGTGTGTAGGTCGGATGGCCTCGTGCGCTTCTTGAGCATTTTTACTTTTTTTAGCAAAGGTGCGGGCTTCGTACAAATTTTTGCCAAATTTTTTACCGACGACACTCGCAATATTTTCCTGGGCAGAGACGCTGAGCGTGGTGCTGTCAGTACGCATGTAGGTAATGTGTCCCGCCTCATAGAGCTTCTGAGCGATACCCATAGTGCGTGATGGTGCGAAGCCGAGACGTGAGCTCGCCGCCTGCTGGAGGGTTGAAGTAATGAAAGGAGCTTTCGGACTACGCTTCGCTTCACTTTCGGAAATATCTTTTACAATCCAATCTTTAGCGTTTCCGACTTCAATAATTTTGTCTACCAATTTTTTATCGCGCGGCTCTTCAACACAGATGACAGTAAACTGGATTTTCTTTTCACCCTCAACAAGAGCTTCGATAACCCAGAATTGTTCCGGCTTGAACGCACGAATTTCACGTTCGCGCTCTACTAATATACGCAAGGCGGGGGACTGCACTCGTCCAGCCGATAGGCCGTAGCGGACTTTTTTCCAAATGAGGCCGGAAAGGTCGTAGCCCACAAGACGGTCGAGGACGCGACGCGCTTCCTGTGCTTGTCGTAAGTTTTGGTCGATTGGTCGGGGATGTTTGAGTGCGTCCTCAATCGCTTCTTTGGTGATTTCATGGTAAACGACGCGTTGTATTGATTTTGCCTTTTTGCTTCCGATAAGCTCGGCCAAATGCCAGGCGATCGCTTCACCTTCTCGATCGGGGTCGGTCGCGAGCAGGATTTCATCAGCTTTTTTGGCGAGCGCTTCGATTTCAGCAACCACTTTTTCTTTGCCTTTAGAAATTTCGTAATTAGGAATAAAACCACCTTCGATATCGATGGCAGCTTTGTTGCTTTTTGGTAGGTCACGAATATGCCCGACAGAAGCTTTGACGGTATATTTCCCGTCTAAATATTTTGAAATTGTTTTCGCTTTTGCCGGCGACTCAACGATCAATAATTTCATAATTAAAGGTAAGTATTACACAGAAGTAATTTTTTTTGCAAATTTTGAAAAGAAAAACCGCCCCGAAAATCGATCAGGGCGATTGAGAATATTGTCAGGCTTCGGACAGCATGCTGGCGATTTCAGTTGAGTTCCACGGACACCCTTTTTGAGCCCACTGATATTTTTCCGCCATTAAGACGAAGTAATCAGTCGGTAGTTTCCAAAGTTTTCTCAGCCAGAATGCCTGTTCGCAAAAACGATTGTAACTATGCTCCGGATCATGAGCGAAAAACCATTTTGCCAAGTTCAAAAGCCCCTGGCTCACTGCTGCCTCGTCGGGACGCTCCTTCTCTGTCCCCGGCATCATGCCGATGCCCCAAAATCCTATCCACGGAGGGCCAACCAGAACGGAATCGCCTTGTCCAGTGGTCATGGCTAGCCAGACCTCCTGGAGTCCGGGGTGGTATAGTTGATTGCTAATTAGTGCATGGGTCAGTGCCATTCGTGTTCTCGGCCAGTTTACCATGTTTTTGTGCATGAGGGCTTCTCGAACATTCCAAAGAGAGCGGAACAGTTCGTTTGGACAGGCGAGATTGGTGGCAAGG
>JBBTUO010000033.1:0-18358 GCA_038063715.1 Patescibacteria group bacterium
AAATGGTTGGATTTAAGTTTTTGGTTCACAACGGAAAGGATTTTCCTGAGGTGTTTGTGACCGAAGACATGGTAGGCCACCGATTGGGAGAATTTTCACTTACCCGCAAGTTCATCAAACACGGAGGTAAGATGCAGAAAGATATTGAAATCAAAGCCAAGGAAGGTGAGGTTGCTGCTGCACAAGCTGCAAAAGCTTCTACCGCTCCTGCTGCTAAAAAATAATTTTTATGATTACCGCTAAGCTACAAACCTACAGACAATCACCCCGCAAGGTCCGCCTTGTGAGCGATTTGGTAAAAGGAAAGAGTATTGCTGAGGCCCTTAGAATTTTGTCAGTGACTACAAAGGAAGCTGCCGGCCCTCTTCATAAATTGATTGCAAGCGCAGTACAGAGCGCAAAAAATACTTTTGATATTGACGAAAAAACTTTGTTTATCAAGGATTTTCGAGTAGACGCTGGTACCGTGCTTAAGCGAAGCATGCCTCGAGCTCGAGGAAGCGCCTTCCCAATATTGAAGAGAACCTGCCATGTTAAGCTTGTTTTGGGTGAGCGTGAGGCCGCTGTCGCCAAGGTTAAGGTGCCAGTAAAAGCTATCGAAGCTAAAAAATAATTTTCAATTTTAATTTTTCAACTTTCAACTTTTTATGTCACACACTGTCCATCCATACTCCCATAGACTAGGAATCATCCGCGACTGGAAAAGCCGCTGGTTTTCCTTGGACAGTAAGTACAAGGAGTTTTTGCGTTGTGATATCACTGTTCGTGAATTTTTGGAAAAGCGTTTGCGCGCCATGTATGTAGCAGGTGTTGATCTTGAAAGAAGCCAGAAGACTTTTCGTATCATCATTAAAACTTCTCGCCCCGGTATGATCATTGGTAAGAGTGGGGAAGGGGCACTTAAACTCCGAAATGAAATTTTGAAATTATTGCGCAAAGCCAAGGTTTTGACTACTCAAGAGCTCAAGATCGATATCGAAGAGATTCGTTCGCCTGAGTCTAATTCAGCCATTGTTGCTCAGATGATTGCCGAAGGTTTGGAAAAGCGTATGCCTTTCCGCCGTGTCATGAAGCAAACAATAGAGAAGGTTATGGCGAACCGCGATGTGAAAGGGGTGAAAATTTACCTCGGAGGACGCCTTGGAGGTGCTGATATGGCCCGCTCAGAGGAATTAAAAAAAGGTCAGGTTCCACTCCAGACATTCCGTGCGGATATTGATTTTGCTCGTTATAAAGCCCATATGACCTACGGTGATATCGGTATTAAGGTCTGGATTTACAAGGGAGAAGTTTTCCAAAAAACAACGAAGTAATGAGTATGTTTTTTGAGAACCCAGCACATAAATTACTGAAATAAAATGATTGCCAATTTAGAAAAATTGATTTTAAAACAGACAACACCTACCGGCTTTTTATCTGTGATTTATGTGCTGGGTGGTGATTTTTATAATCGCTTCACTCATTAAAAATCTACCATGTTGTTACCAAAAAAAGTAAAATTCAGAAAATGGCACACCTCACGACGCAATGATAAGCGTTCTTGGGTTGAGACTCGTGGCACGGAACTTTCTTTCGGTTCATTCGGCCTGAAGGCTGTTTCCGATGCTCGTATCGAATCTAAACAACTTGAAGCCGCCCGAAAAGTACTTTCACGATCAGCTGGCAAGGCCGGCAAAATTTGGATCCGTGTTTTTCCAGACCGACCATTTACTCAAAAGGCTGCTGAAGTGGGCATGGGTAAAGGAAAGGGCGATCCACAAGGATATTGCGTTCAAATAAAACCAGGCCGCATGCTTTTTGAACTTGATGGAGTAGAATCAGTGCCTGCCCGAGAAGCGCTACGAAAGGCCGCTACAAAACTTCCAGTTAAGACCAAGATAATTAGCCGAGAGGCCTCATTCTAAATACAATGAAAGAATTCAAAGGAAAAAGTGCCGGGGAATTGAAAGGAATGCTTTCCGAAAAGAGAGAGGCATTGCGCGTATTTCGATTTGAAGTATCTGGCGGAAAAAACAAAAATGTAAAAACTGGCCGAAATATCCGAACCTCCATAGCTCAAATTTTGACCGAGCTTAATACGCCAAAAACCAAATAATTTTATGGAAAAAAAATCAGCACAGTCTAAAAAAATCGGGGGCAAGGTTCTTGTTGGGAAAGTGGTTTCTGACAAGATGAAAGATACCATTGTTGTTTCAGTGGAGCGTTTTGTAAAGCACCCGAAATATGCTAAATATATCCAAATTACCAAGCGGTACAAGGCACATGACGCCGGAAATACTAAGAAAATTGGTGATCAGGTGGAAATTGTGGAGTGCCGACCAATGTCAAAAGATAAACACTTTAAAATAGTATAAGGTATCGGGCATAAGGTATACAAAAAGAAAATATATCTTAATACTAAATACTTAATACTTTATACTTCACTTAATACTTAAAAAAAATGATTCAGCCACGTTCAATTGTAAATATAGCTGACAACTCCGGTGCAAAGATCGGAAGAATTTTCAAAGTGCTCGGTGGCTCAATGAAGCGCTATGCCGAACTCGGTGAGATTGTGGTGCTTTCAGTTCAGAAAGCTGAACCTCGCAAGGCAGTCAAGAAGAAAGACGTGCTCCATGCCGTAGTGGTCCGACAGCGCAAGGCCTACAGACGAAAGGATGGATCATACATTCGATTCGATGAGAATGCCGTCGTTATACTTGAAAAAGGTAAGCAGGAGCCAATTGCCGGTCGTGTATTCGGTCCAATCCCTCGTGAAATTGCTGATGCCGGATTTCAGACCATTGCTTCAAGAGCGCCTGAAATTGTTTAGTAAATTAACGAGCGCAGCGACTATAATTTACTAAACCCAGCACTATCTAAAAACTTTACTTTTACTATTCATTTTGATACATTGACCCAGCTTAAATAAACAGCGGATGAGATTGACGAAGATAGTGCTGGGTCATTATTTTCTAAAACTCGCGGACTCGTTAAGAAAATATATGAAAATAAAGAAAAATGATAATGTGATAGTGATTGCGGGAAAGGATAAGGGTAAGACCGGCGCTATTTCTCGCGTGATGCCAAAAAAGGATATGGTATTGATTGCGGGTCTTAACCTTAAGAAAAAGCATCAGCGAGCACGCAAGAGTGGGGAAAAAGGACAAATTGTTGATGTTGCGTCTCCAATCCACATTTCAAATGTGATGATTCTTGATCCTGAGAGTAAAAAGCAGTCGAGAGTTGGACGGAAGCTTGTCGGTGAGCGTTTTGTCAGAATAAGTAAGAGAAGCGGAAAAGAAATATAAAAACCATGAAAACTGTTAAAGAAAAAGAATCCAGCATTTTTGCCGAGATGAAATCAGAATTCGGCTATACCAACGTCATGCAAGCACCGAAGCTTGTAAAAATCATTTTGTCTTCAGGAATCGGCTCACTAAAAGATAAAAAGAAGGTTGAGATTGTTAAAGACCGTCTTGCAAAAATTTCCGGTCAAAAGATCGCTGTTCGGGGCGCGAAGAAATCGATTGCTTCGTTCAAGGTGCGCGAAAATGATCCTGTAGGCACTCAAGTCACTCTCCGTGGAGCAAGAATGTACAGCTTTTTGGACAAGCTTTTGAATATTGCTTTGCCTCGTACCAAGGACTTCCGTGGCCTCTCTAAATTATCCATTGATGAAATGGGCAATATTAATCTTGGTCTTAAGGAACACACAATTTTCCCAGAAACCACTGACGAGGAGCTTAAGGATGTTTTTGGTATAGGGGTAACGGTGGTAACTACCGCCAAAAACAAGAAAGAGGCGGTAGTATTTTTTGAACGGCTCGGATTTCCGTTTAAGAAGGTGGAGACGCCAAAGGGCAAAAAATAAGAATCGCTTAAAGTCATTTTATCGATTCTTCAAGCCGTTTGTTGACATGAGTGTCGGTTTTTGTTAGTCTTACACCCAAGCTTTCGAACAAGCTTTTATTTTTTCTAGGGAGGTTTTAGAGCCTGTTTAGAATCTAATGTCTAGCCACGATCTTCAAATTTCGAGCGAAAACCGTGAAGTTCGACGAGGCAGTACGAGTACTGTCGAGGAGAAATGAACGGTTTGCAGACGAAATTTGGGGATGGTGGCAGACAAGCCTTGTATCGTCACATATTTTGCGGTTAGATTATAAATAGGCTCTAAGCCAGTAGCGTAAACGTAGGACCTACGTAATTGGATGCAGTTCGCGAAGCCCGCGAGTATTGCGACCAAAATGTGTGCTTACACATTGCGGGAGCAAACGGAGGCGGCGACAAAGAAATGCGCCGATTGCGTAGGTCATATAAACACATTTTCCCAGTAGTATGGCAAAAAAATCAGTCATAGCGCGATCACAAAAGAAGCCAAAATTTAGTACCCGGATTGTACGACGCTGTTTTCGTTGCGGACGCAAGCGCGGCTATATGAGAGATTTTGGATTGTGCCGAATTTGTTTCCGAGAATATGCCAACGAAGGAATGATCCCAGGAGTTAAGAAGTCATCTTGGTAATTAAATATTTTATGGTACCTACAGATTCAATTGGAGATATGATCATTCGGATCAAGAACGCAGCAGCCTCAAAGAAGGAATCTGTGGTTTTTCCTCGATCAAAGAAAACTATGGCAATTGCTCAGGTTCTTGAACGAACTGGATTTATTGAGCTGTTTCCAAAGAAGGGTAAGAAGATTCACAAAACAATTGAAGCCAAGCTTACCTATGTTGCCGGAGCCCCTCGCTTTAAGGGTGCAAAGCGTATTTCAAGTATTTCCAAGCGTGTGTATCAGAAAATTAAGAACGTTGTTCCCGTAAAGAGTGGTTTTGGAAATTTGATACTCTCGACCCCAAAAGGTGTTTTGACTGAAAAGGAGGCGCGCAAGGAAAACGTCGGTGGGGAAGCATTATTTCAGATATGGTAATTACATTATTTCAATGAGCAGACTTGGAAAAAAACCAATAGCTATCCCGACAGGTGTGACCGTTACGGTTTCAGGCAGTACTGTTTCAGTAAAAGGCCCTCAGGGCAGTATCGCCCGTGAGTTTAAACCTGTTATTGCTTTTGCCGTTGTGGAAAACACATTGGTTTTGACTCCTCAGAGAAAAGATCACGGCACTCTCGCACTGTGGGGCACATACGCTTCTCACGCCGCGAATATGATCAAGGGTGTCAGTGCTTTGTTTCAGAAAAAACTTATCATTGAAGGCATCGGTTTTAAGGCTGAGGTGAAAGGGGATGAAATGGTTATGAACCTTGGTTTTTCTCACCAGATTAAGGTAAAAATTCCAAAAGGACTGACTGTTAAGGCAGAGAAGGGTGTTGTCACCATTTCAGGTATTGATACTGAACTCGTTGGGCGTTTCGCCGCAGCTGTACGAGACTTGAAAAAGCCAGAACCATACAAGGGCAAAGGTATCCGTTACGATGATGAGGTCATCAGGAGAAAACAAGGTAAGAAGACCGCGTAAGTTCACACAATACAATGGATAAGAATAAAATTAAAAACGAAAAACGAGCTCGACGACACAAAAGAATCCGTTCCAGGATCTCTGGCACTTCTTCTATTCCGCGCCTCTCAGTTTTTAAGTCGAATATTTATATTTACGCTCAGCTTATTGATGATGAGGGTCAGAAAACCCTTGCGTCTATTTCCTCTCTTGAGTTGAAAAAGGGCAAAAAGTCTGCCGCGAACAAAACCACCTCTGCTCGAGAGGCGGGTAAGGCACTAGCTGAGAAAGCTTTGGGTCAGAAAATTAAAAAAGTTGTCTTTGACCGCGGTGGATATGTATATGCCGGACGAGTAAAGGCTTTGGCCGATGGAGCCAGAGAGGGAGGCTTAAATTTCTAAATATTTATGGAAAACGATACGACAAAAACACCGATTACCCCAGTTGCTTCAGCTCAGCCTGTTGCTTCTGTTGTACCAGCACAGGATGCTAAACAGTCACGTGGACGATTTCAAGGTTCTCGACCAGATCGCAAAAAAGGTCCACGCCCAGAGAGAGTTCGTTCTGAATTTGATCAGAAAATTTTAGCTATTCGCCGTGTTACTCGAGTTGCGGCCGGAGGAAGACGCTTTAGTTTCAGTGTCGCTCTTGTATTGGGCAATCGAAAAGGCTCTGTTGGCGTAGGTACAGGAAAGGCAGGAGATACATCTCTAGCGATTGATAAGGCAGCCAAGAATGCTAAGAAGCACCTTATAAAGCTCGCTCTTACCAAGACCTCGTCTATTCCATATGAGGTTCGTACCAAGTTCTCAAGCGCCCGTGTCCTTGTGATGCCAGCTCCACGCCGAGGTATTATTGCAGGAAGTGCACTTCGAGATGTACTTGAACTTGGAGGCGTAAAGGATGTGGCAGGCAAGATTTTTTCTGGTAGTAAGAATAAGCTCAATATTGCCCGTGCTACAGTGAAGGCATTGAGTGAGTTTGCGTCAACGTCTAAAGCGCCCGTGGCGGTTGTTATAAAGGCTGACCCCGTCACTCTTTCAGAAATGGAATCTTTGGAAGCGTCAACTAAATAAATTTACAATACCATGCAGAGCAATACCCTAAAAAGAGTTCATCCTAATAAGCGAAGTGTCCAAGTCGGACGCGGTGGAACACGTGGAAAGACTTCAGGCCGTGGAGGCAAGGGTCAGACTGCTCGCGCTGGTCACAAGGTTCGTCCTGAAATTCGCGATATGATCAAGCGAATCCCGAAGCTTCGCGGTCGCGGCAAGAATATTTTCCAATCTTTTCAGTCAAAATTTGTTCCTGTGAATTTGGATCTAATAGAGAAACATTTTGCTTCAGGAGATACTGTGAATCCAGAAGTTTTGATGGCCAAAGGCCTCGCAAAGGGTAATTCTGGCGCTTTGCCTGCAGTGAAAATTCTTGCAACCGGTGAAATCAGCAAAAAAATATCTTTTGTTGGCTGTGCCGTTTCAGCAACTGCTAAAGTAAAGATCGAGAAGGCAGGAGGAACAATAAATAATGTCTAAGTTCTAATAACTAATTTCTAATGAAATTTCCAAATTTTCAGACAAGAGTTTCGATTCAGGTTAGATATTAGAAATTAGTAATTAGAAATTGCGAAGCTACCATGCAAAACTTCTTCACCAAAATTCGCCTCATGTTTCAGGACAGTCTTTTACGCAAGAAAATTCTTTTCATGGCGGCTTTTTTGGTTTTGTTCCGTTTGCTAGCAACGATACCAATTCCTGGTATTGATGTGTTGCGCCTGAACGCATTGCTTGAGGGTAACCAATTTTTAGGATTGCTTAATATTTTTTCAGGAGGTGGATTGAGCAACCTCTCTATTGTCATGCTTGGCGTTGGACCATACATTACAAGTTCAATCATCATGCAACTTATGACCATGATGATTCCAAAATTGAAACAGCTCTATCACGAAGAAGGGGAGGCTGGGCGGCTTAAATTTGCTCAATATTCTCGTCTTTTGACAGTTCCTCTGGCCCTTTTGCAGGCTTTCAGTTTTCTTCTTTTGCTTGAAAAGCAGGGCGTCTTGGTTGACCTGACTCTCTTTGCTCGTTTGGTAAATGTGCTTGTGGTTGCGGGCGGTTCAGTTCTTTTGATGTGGCTTGGTGAGCTTATGACCGAGTTTGGAATTGGTAACGGTGTTTCAATGATTATCTTTGCTGGTATCGTCGCAAGTATTCCTACTGCATTAAGCCAGGCCATTATTACTTTTGATGTTTCTCAGATTCCGGTCTACTTGGCTTTTGTTGCTGCGTCTGTTGCGATTGTTCTCTGTGTTGTGATTGTAACAGAAGCTGAACGGCCGATTCCTATTACCTATGCTAAAAGAGTTCGTGGCAACAAAGTGTACGGCGGTGTATCAACATACCTTCCTTTGCGGGTAAATCAGGCTGGAGTTATTCCAATTATTTTTGCTTTATCAATTCTATTGTTTCCCCAGCTTATTTTGAATTTTTTGGCGAATGTCTCTAATCCTATTGTACAAAGTGTTTCAAAGTTTGCGCTGGCATTGTTGTCAAACGGTTGGTTCTATTCGATATCATATTTTCTTTTGGTGTTTCTATTTACTTATTTCTACACGGCAGTTACATTTGATCCAGATTCAATTTCTACCAATCTGCAAAAGAGTGGCGCGTTTATCCCAGGTGTTCGGCCAGGACAATCCACTTCAGAATACATTTCTAAGGTTTTGACCCGTATTACACTCGTCGGAGCGAGCTTTCTAGGACTTATTGCAGTTTTGCCACTCGCGGTTCAATCACTTACTGGTATTACTTCGCTTGCTATCGGAGGCACTGCACTCCTCATTGTTGTTTCTGTGGTGCTGGATCTAGTTAAGAAGATAGAGGCCCAGCTCTCAATGCGCGAGTATTAAAATTCGCTCGCAACGTTTTGGCAAAGCACGCATACTTTTCTGCTGAAAAGTTGCTCTGCTCGGCCCGTCGGTCTGCGCAAGGCTTTTCCAAAACGTTGCTCGCTCCGACAACGCCCCGACTTCAGAAAGTCTGGGCGTTGAAAAGAGTTGAGATCTTTCATAAATTAGATTTTTATGCTATAAATTTCTTATGAAATCAAAAATTAACACCATTTTAATGATTGGTAAGACAGGGTCTGGTAAAGGGACTCAGAGTACTCTTCTGGCCGAAAAGCTGGGATACCAGATTTTTTCTACTGGCGATGAATTTAGGAAATTGAGGGCTCAGCAGGATTTTTTGGGTGGCAAAGTGCGAGAGTCCTATGATGCTGGTCTTTTGATGCCGTCTTGGTTTGCGTCATATTTTTTTGAATCAGCATTTTTGAAACTTACTCCAGAACAGGGAATTGTCTGTGAGGGTCTTGGAAGGAAAGAGCCAGAGGCGCGACTTTTTAATGAAGTAGCCGGATGGCTTGGTAGAAATTACATAGTATTTGAGCTTGTTGTTTCAGACGAGGAGGTGATTCGCAGAATGAAGGCGCGTGATCGAGGTGACGGACTTAATGATGAGGCCAAAATTAAGGTTCGACTCAATGAGTATCGTGAGTTTACCGCACCGGCAATCGAGTTCTTTAAATCTCAAGGCAAAGTATTCTCGATTGATGGTATGCCGACGCCGGACGAAATTCATAAAGATATTATTAAGAAATTGCAGGAACACAATGGCTAGTGGTGAAAAAATTGTTATATCCCTCGGAGGGTCGCTCGTTGTGCCGGATGAAATTGATCTGGCTTTTCTTCGTGATTTCAAAACGTTGATCGAGGCGGAAATGAAAGTGGGGAAGTCGTTTGTCATCATTACTGGCGGAGGCAAGATTTGCCGACGTTATCAGGATGCTGCGCGTGAGCTCGGCGTTGTCGATCAGGCTAATTTGGATTGGATCGGTATTTATTCTACTCGTCTTAATGCGACACTTTTACGATCGGTATTTGGGAAACAGGCGCATCCAGATATTTTGGTTGAGCCGGCCACAACACCCAGTCTTACTAAATCAATACTCGTGGGAGGGGGAGGGGTTCCTGGTCATAGCTCGGATTTTGCCGCGGTTGAAGTGGCGGAAAAGACTGGAGCGAAAACAATCATAAATCTCTCAAATATTGATTATGTATATGAAAGTGATCCACGCAAAAATCCAGATGCGAAAAAAATTGAAAAGATATCCTGGGTAGATTTTAGAAAAATAATACCTTCTGAATACAGTCCGGGCATGAATGCGCCTTTTGATCCTGTAGCGGCCAAAAAGTCTCAAGAACTTGGCCTCGAGGTGGTGATTATGAATGGCAAGTCTCTTAGTAATTTAGAAAACTATCTTTCGGGAAAACCATTTGCGGGTACGGTTATCAAAAATTAGTTATGGTTACAATCAAAACCAAGGAAGAAATTGCTTCACTTCGCGAAGGAGGGCATCGACTTGCCGAAATTTTGAAGATCTTATCAGCTTCAGTTCGGCCTGGCATTTCTGCCTCGGAGCTGAATGATTTAGCAGTTAAATTGCTAAAGGAAAGTGCTGATACATCAGCTTTTTTGAATTACAAACCATATGGAGCCAAGCGCCCGTACCCGGCAGTTTTGTGTGTATCAATTAATGATGATGTGGTGCATGGCATTCCAAACGAGGTAGAGAAAATCTTAAAAGAGGGAGATGTTGTTTCTTTGGATATGGGACTTGTACGAAAGGGTTTGTTTACTGATATGGCCGTGACTGTTCCAGTTGGTGTGATTAATGACAATGCAAAAAAACTTTTGGAAATAACGGAAAAAGCCTTAGCCGCCGGAATCGCTGCTGCTCGTGGCGGGAATCGCGTTGGAGACATTAGTTACGCGATTGAGAGTGTTATAAAACCTCACGGATTCGGTATCGTAGAAGAATTAGCTGGTCACGGTGTTGGGTACGCAGTACATGAGGACCCATATGTTCCTAATTATGGAAAGAAAAATACCGGAATCATTTTAAAACCTGGTATGGTAATCGCGATCGAGCCGATGGTGAACGAAGGCACGAAGGCTGTCGCGCTGGATTCCGATGGTTATACCTATAAAACTAAGGATGGCAAACGAAGCGCTCATTTTGAGAAAACTATTGTTATTACGGATGGGGCGGCGGAGATTTTGACACAATAAGACCAATAAGAAATTAACGGCTCAAAGGGATTTAACGTTGAGCCGTTCGTTTTCACTAAAACTAATTCTTAGTACATGTGTACATTGAGCTTCGGGCATTGCTAACTTGGTCTGCGTTTGTAGCGTATGTATAACTGTACATAGTTTGTGTGTACCCTGTTGGGCAAGATGTTGCAGGGTTAACACCCTGACACGCGGTTTTCAAAAATGTTCCGGCACTTAAAAATGCATTGCCTGTTCTAACATAACCACTACCGCACCATGTACCTGAGCCTGTTCCTGGTACATTACCTTCATATACACACACAAAAGCATTTACTTGATTATCAGTATAGACTTTCCTTGCACCGTTTGTACAGGAATAAGTCCTCGGTATTACACCGCTAGTAGTATTGGCCGCGATAAGAACGCTAACAGGATTTGTACAACCCCAGGTTTCATACATTGCTTGGCCACCAGCAGGTACAGGTAGCATGCTAGCAGCTCCGCAAATGTTACCAGGAGCGACAGTCGAAGCCGCTGTCCCTACCTCCCACCTCGCAAACCCTGTCCCGTCTACCGCGGTCAGTACTTTACCAGTAGCAGGACTACCCCCGGTGATAGTAATAGCCCCGTTTACCAAAATACCGTTAACACTTGCAATGCCAGTTACATCAAAAGCCGCCTGTCCTGCTGGAAGGGTAGCTGGTGCAAGCAGTAATTGTCCAAGTTTAGTTTGAGCAGTGGGACCCACATTAATAGGGGCCGGGACATTACTCAATGGAGCAGTTTGAGAGGGTCCTGTCCATGCGAATACATAGGAGAGACCGAGGGAAAGAGAGAGGGCGAGGATAAGGATTTTGGTGGTTTGGAGGAGTTGGGGTTTAGATGGCATTTTTTGAGTGTTAATTAACTTAACTTATAGTATATCAAATTTTTGGTAGAGGTATAATTTCCCTCCATTCATCAAATGTGGACAGGATTTCCAGAGCATCTTGTGTGCGGAATGCTTGCGCTTTCGAACCAAAATAGTATCATTTTACCTATAGACTTAATTACTAGTAATATTGAACCTATGTCTGCTGAAAAATCTAAAACAGCTGAGCAAACAATGGCAGTTGAGCGACAACCAGAACAGATTGTTGTCAGGCAAGAGATGCCTGTAATGGAAAAAATTGCCGACTCTGATCCGGCGGCAGAGGCTGCTCGGCGAATTCTTGACAGTAGGCGCATTGAGGCTGTGCGTGAGGAGCTTTCTCAGGTTGCGGACGCCCAATTGGATTCAACAGTTATTCCGGTTGGTTTTGAGAGGGCTGCAACCTTTGTGCTGCGAGTGGGCGAAAAAGCAGAGCAAAAAAAACGTTCCGCTGGTACTGTAAAGCGATTCATACTTCTTGCCCTGGCCGCTCTCGGTATACACGGAGGTGATTTGAAGGCGCAAGTTACTGCGGAGCTGGTTAAGGGTACCAATACAAACGGGAGTGTTGAAAAAAAAGTGACACAGCCCGGCATGACCACGAGACCATTTTCAGATTTTAATAATATGCGTAGGATTGAGAACCAGACCACCGGCACCAATACAGTTTCAGGTGTTGATAAGAGGGCCGTACAGCCTGTTATGACCACTGAACCATTTTCAAATTGGAATAATATGCGCGGCGTTACGGATGCTAAGACTGGGAGTGCTTTAAACGATGCCCCTCAAACTGCCCCTGGAAATTATTATGCTAGGCCGAATCTAAATGAACAAAATCGTCAACAGTCTGGCACCGTTCAAAAAGAAATACCGGCAATTCTTGATCCGGTCGGTGCTTTTGCGCGTTGGGCCAAGAAAAAAAATCCCAATGTTTATGTCAGTGATTATGAGCAGCCTGTTGGTCCAGTTTTGGAATATCGTGATACAGGCGCTAGTATTAGTGGGAATATCGAGGCCGCTGTTCCAGGCAAACCAATTCTAAAAGGGGTAATTACCAAAACCAATTTCGAATCAGGTTTTGATAAGAAGAACAAAGATCAATTTTACATTAGACCTTAGTGGTCTATGGATTTTAAATAGGCTCGTTGTGCGGTATAATTTTGTGTATGCAACAAGAGGGTTTTGGTGTTGAGAAAAAAGTATTTAATTCTCCTGAAGAGGAGCTTCAATTTTTGCGTCAGGAGGTCAGTCGGCATCAAGCAGAGGCTGCTGTTTCTGGTGTCGAACAAACTAGGGATGCTTCCGCAAGTAGGGCCATTAAAGAGTATGCAAGCACAGCTCAAGATATTGTATTGAGCCCTCAGTATGCCATGAGCCCTTCTCGTCAGGAGGCAATAGTTCTTGACCTTTCCCCAGAAGCACACGACAAGAAAATTGAGGAGCTTGTAGCAATTCTTGAGGAAAAAGGAATAAAAAATACACTCGGCATTATTCAGAAGCTAGGCGATTTTCATCTTGAGGACGATTTTCATCGATTTTTGGTACAGTATGTTAAAGCCGGTTTTCCCGTAAAAGGATTGCAGGAAAAAACCCCGGTATCACGGGCTTTGCGTAGTACACTTTACGAAATCACCTTGCCGGAGCTTTTGAAAGAAGAAGGCGGTGAAAAAGAGTTGAAGCAACTCATTTCAGGCATGGAACAGTTTTATGCCGGCATGCTTGGTGTGGCTCCAGACGCTAAGCGGGACGCGGATTCATTTTCAATAGAAATTGCCAACGCCAACGGCTCAAGTGAGTTTGTTTTTTACGCCTCAGTTCCTGATAGCAAGCGAGTACTTTTTGAAAAACAAATTCTTTCAATATTTCACAATGCGAAAATTAAGGAGGCCAAGAATGACTACAACATTTTCAATGAAGGGGGTTCCTCTGTCGCATCATGCGCATTTTCTGAAAGAAAATCAGTATTTCCTTTGAAAGTGTACGATGAGTTTGATGTCGATCCACTTAATGTTTTGCTAAACAGTTTTTCGAAAATAAAGAAAGATGGCCAGGGGGCTGCGATTCAGTTTGTGATGCGACCGGCACCACCGGTGTACCTAGAAAGATACAAGGAGGCTTTGGTTAAGCTACAAAAAGGTCAGTCTGTAAGGCGTGCAACTGATGTGCGCATGACTTTTTGGGGTGAAATGATGAAAGGTACTAAAGATGTTTTTTCCGGTAAAAATTCTGCAAGTATAAAGAAAAAAGATGATGAGCCTACAAAGGTGGACGACCTAGCCGTCGAACAGGTGAAAAACAAGGTTAGTAGCCCAATGCTTTTGACCTCGATTCGGATAGTTACATCAGCTGAAAATCAAATGGTGGCTGAGGCTATTATTGGAGATCTCGAGAGTGCGTTTAATCAGTTTGAAAATACACACGGTAACAAAATTTCATTTGAGAGGTTCACTAAGGGCGGCAAGTTGACCCGCCTGCTTCACGATTTTGCATTTAGAATTTTTGAAGATGACGAGTCGATTCCGCTCAATCTCAAAGAAGTGACGACCATGATGCATTTTCCTTCTACTCGAATCCAATCCCAGGCCCAGCTCAAGGCGGCAAAAGCGGGGAGTGCCGGCGCACCTGTTGATCTTCCTCAGGACGGTATTTTGCTTGGTGTAAACCACAATCGTGCGATAGACACGAAAATATTCATGACCAAGGAAGATCGTCTCCGTCATTTCTATGTCATCGGTCAGACCGGTACTGGTAAAACCACTCTTTTGAAAAATATGATTGTTCAGGACATTATAAACGGCGAGGGCGTTTGTATGATTGATCCGCACGGTGCCGATATTCAGGATATTTTGGCTTCAATTCCTCCCAATCGATATGAGGATGTGATTTATTTTGATCCAAGCAGTACTGCCCGACCGATGGCTTTAAACATGCTTGAGTATGACAGGCGATTCCCCGAGCAGAAAACATTCGTGGTCAACGAAATGCTTTCCATTTTCAATAAATTATTTGATATGAAGACCGCAGGCGGACCGATGTTCGAGCAATATTTCAGAAATGCGGTACTTTTGACAATTGAAGACCCAGACTCGGGTAATACTCTTTTGGACGTGTCGCGGGTGCTTGCCAACAAAGCGTTTCGCGAAATGAAGCTCACAAAGTGTACCAATCCGATTGTGGTGCAGTTCTGGCGAGAGGTGGCGGACAAGGCTGGTGGAGAAGCGTCGCTTGCCAACATCGTACCGTACATCACTTCAAAATTCGATAACTTCCTAGCCAACGACATAATGCGTCCGATCATCGCTCAGGAAAAATCGAGCTTCAATTTTCGAGAAATCATGGACGGTAAAAAGATTCTTCTAGTTAATTTGGCCAAAGGTAGGCTCGGCGATATCAATGCTAACCTTATCGGTCTGATTTTGGTCGGTAAGATTTTGATGGCCGCCCTTTCCCGTGTAGATTCGTACGGTACCGGCAAGGAGCTTCCGCCGTTCTATCTTTATATCGATGAATTCCAAAACATCACCACCGATTCCATTGCAACGATTCTTTCCGAGGCCCGTAAATATAAATTATCGCTTCAGGTGGCGCACCAATTTATCAAACAGCTCGAAGAAAAAATCCGAGATGCCGTATTTGGTAACGTCGGATCGCTTGCTGTATTTCGTGTCGGCTCCGAGGACGCCGAATTTTTGGCCAAACAGCTTGCTCCTGTGTTTACCGAACAGGATATTGTGAATTTGGATAATCGTAACGCCTATTTGAAACTTTTGGTTAATGGCCGCCCAGTCAAGCCGTTTAATATTGAAACAGTGGCGCCACCACCGGGCAATAAGGCAAATGTCGATAAACTCAAAGAGCTTTCCTACCTCAAATTCGGTCGCGAACGTTCAGAAGTCGAAGCGGAGATTATGAAGAAGTATCAAAAGGCGAGTCCGCTGCAGTCTTCTATTTAGACTGCCCAGGGATTTTTCATTTTCCGCGGAAGGTCAAATTTATCATTGACTTTTTTAATGTTCTATGCTTTTATTAGGGCAGATTACTCAGCCCCAGTATAATTTGGGCGAGAACACAGTAAACCGCTGTTTACTAAAATAGACAGCACAACCGGAGACAGAAATGATCACTGACATCAAAGACGGGGACATCACAGACCATCGCGACAATCCCGGCGATATCATCATTGGAATGAATACCGAGGTAAAGGAGGCCAGTGCGATTGGGCAACCATTTGCCAGAAAAATGATTCCGTTGGGGTTGCTCAATCTGGGCACAGTTCTCACCTTTCGTTTTGACGAGGAAAGATTGCTCCATATGATTATCTGTCACCATCTTTCGCCTGGTGGCTGGCGTAACGCGGAACAGTATGTGCGTTTCGGCCTAGATTTTCTCTGGCAAAGTGCGGGTGACAGGAAATATGGCATTGTGCAAATTGGCAAGGGGCCCGTCGGCAAAAGGGACGGAGCCGATTTCGGCAATCTTCACCGAGCCATCAGTGACAGTTACTTGCGTATGACCCTGTTCATTCGGGGCCAGGAAAAAACGGCCGAAAAGGTTTCAGTCGATCCTGTAAGGAAGGTTAGCAAGGAGCCACTTCTTTATCTTCGCGGATGGGATTCGAAACAAGGGGTTGTTCTTGCGGGGAAGAATTAGTTCATGTCAATGGGGGGGTGCTTCGGTACCCTCTTTTTTTATAATTTACTATTAAATATCAAGGCCTTGCCTTGATGTCGAGTTGCTTTTTGACCGAAAAACCGATAAGCTGTGTCCTATTACTCTAACAACTAAAATCTATTAACTAATAACTTTCCAATGGCCCACCCAAAAACTGAACGAACCTTTGTTATCATTAAGCCCGACGGCGTACAGCGCTCTCTTCTCGGTGAAATCATTAAGCGTTACGAACGAACTGGTTTAAAGTTGGTTGCTATGAAATTTGGTATGGGTGAAGAGAAAAAGTTTTGGGCGCACTACAACAAAGACGACGCTTGGTTTTTGAAAAAGGGCACTAAGATATACGAGGATAAAAAAAGTTCTGGTCAAACTGTCGATAAAGAGCCGATTGAATACGGAAAGGCGATTATCGGACAGCTTGTGAAGTTTATGACCGCTGCTCCAGTGCTTATGCTTGTGTGGGAAGGGAATCAGGCTGTTGCTGTTGTTAAAAAATTGACGGGTTCCACCGAGCCAGCTACGTCAGACGTCGGTACTATCCGTGGAGACCTAACACTCGACTCTTATGGCATTTCTGCTGTTGACGACCGAGCCGTTCGCAATCTCATTCACTGTTCCGATTCAGTTGAGGAGGCGCAGCGCGAAATCGATCTATGGTTTAAGAAAGAGGAGATACTAAATTATCGTTTGGTGCAGGAACAGATACTATACGACGTAAATTTGGACGGTTTGCTAGAATAATTACTCACAAGAAACCATTTTTTCTCCAAAGTCAATACTTTTTGTCCTTATCAATTAAGGCTGAAAGCTATCCTTCGATATCCACTGTTTATAAACAGGTTTATTAACTGTTCCTGCTTTACAAATGTATTAGGAGGAATACTGTGTATAGAGGTTCCACACAGTTGTCCATCTTAAAAATACATTTTAAAGGAGCACAATTATTGTTATGACCCTCGGGTCATACTTATAGCTCCACTTATATTAAATGCATGGTACAACTTGCAAAGGGCCTGTAAGCGAAATCGCCAATTATGAGATGGCGATTTTGCGTTCCCAATTTTACTCACCGTACTCGGTGATTTGTAAAATTGAGGACGTCGCACATACCGACTTTACGCCTGGTGCGACGCAAACTATTTCGATTCTTGTGGTATACTTTCTAATAGGGTTGTTTGAGATAGTTACTCTATAACATTTTTTAAGGGAGACCCACATTGCCTTAATCTGATGAAACTGCCTCTGGTAGATTCGATGATTCAGGTTGCGGTCACCCACTTAGCTTTGTGCTAGGTGACTATCTACGATAACCCTACTCGAAAACCCCTCTTTGCCTTAGGCAAAGAGGGGTTTCGCGTTTCTAGCATTCAGACTGGCGCATTTCTTCGTTGCCGGTTCCGGTTGCTCCCGCAGAGTACTATTCGTACACTTTGGTCGCCCTCCTTACAGGAGCGGTACACTCTTCAACTTCTGCGGACAGAATGTTCAGAGTCTTGCGGAGCGAAGACTTTCGCTCCTCACCTCAACGGCGCCTCGAACTGCATCCAGTCTAAAAGCTAGAAATTGAGGCGTTTCAGCTTTTTTAGTCGCAATCTAGTATACTTCTTGTATGGCTCGTACCGATTTGCTCCGTCTCGTTTTTTACACCGCGATCATTATCGCACTACTCCATGTATTCGCCGTTGCATTTTTTCTCTACGGTTTTATATGGTGGTTTGATATTCCACTTCATTTCCTCGGGGGTTTTTGTGCGGGCATGATTTCCTTGTGGTTGTTGCCTGGCAAAGGTACCGTAAGTATTTTCCAAGCATTTTTAATCGTTTCCTTTGGCACGATTTTGTTCGGAGTGCTCTGGGAGGTGTTTGAATATTTTTTTAATATAACCTACAACGCTCTGAGTAACTATAAATTCGATACAGTGAAGGATTTGCTGACCGATGTGGGAGGGGGACTTTTTGCTTACCTTTGTTTTTCTTTAAAGGGTTATACGCGTTAAATTTATGACACAACTAACATTTTACGGAGGAGTAGGAAGCGTTACTGGCGCAAACTTTCTTTTTGAGGTTTCTGGCAAGAAAATTCTAGTAGACTGTGGGATGGTGCAGGGTTCTCGTTTTGCCGACGATGAAAACAAAAAGCCCTTTCCATACGATCCAGCCTCTATGGATATTCTGTTGGTTACCCACGCTCATACCGATCACATTGGTCGGATTCCGAAGCTTGTTGC
>JBBTUO010000034.1:0-4727 GCA_038063715.1 Patescibacteria group bacterium
AATTTTTGGATATCGGGGCTGTCATTCCAAAAGGAGTGCTTTTGATGGGCGCGCCGGGTACTGGAAAAACACTTTTGGCTCGCGCTGTGGCTGGAGAGGCAGGCGTGGCATTTTTCTCGATTTCAGGTTCAGAATTTGTAGAAATGTTTGTAGGTGTCGGTGCGTCTCGAGTGCGCGACCTATTTAAATTGGCGAAATCAGCATCACCTTCGATTATTTTCGTTGATGAAATTGATGCGGTAGGGCGAGTACGTGGAAGTGGTGCCGGTGGAGGTAATGATGAGCGTGAACAGACGCTCAACCAGATTCTCGTGGAGATGGATGGATTTGAACAAAATGAAAAAGTGATTGTAATGGCGGCGACAAACAGGCCAGACGTACTTGATCCTGCGCTTTTGCGACCAGGACGATTTGATAGACGAGTAACGATTGATTTGCCTGATCGAAAGGATCGGGAGGAGATTTTGAAGATTCATTCCGCAAAGAAACCTTTTGCTGAAGATGTTAATTTGAGCGTTGTGGCCGAGCGGACCCCAGGGTTCTCTGGTGCTGACCTGTATTCTCTTATGAATGAGGGTGCGATTTTGGCTGCGCGCGAAAATCGTCTCAAGGTTGCTCAATTTGACCTTATTCGCTCAATCGAAAAAGTGATGCTTGGTCCTGAACGAAAGAGTCATATTCTTTCGGCGGAGGAAAAAGAAATTACGGCCTACCACGAAGCTGGTCATGCTCTTGTTGCTTCAGTATTGCCCTATGCTGATCCAGTGCACAAAATCTCGATTATTTCTCGTGGACGAGCAGCGTTGTACACACTAAAACTTCCGCTTGAAGATCGTAAATTACAGTCACGCCGAGAGTTTTTGGATGATATTGCGATGTCACTTGGGGGATATGTTGCGGAGAAAATGATTTTTGGTGATTTGACCACGGGGCCATCAAATGATTTACAGGTTTCAACTGCTTTGGCTCGCGATATGGTCACTAAGTATGGAATGTCAGAAAAAATGGGACCAGTTGCACTCGAGGGTGCTGGTGGACGAGTGCTTTTTGGCCGAGGTATGGACGATCGAGAATTTTCTGAGCGAGTAGGTTCGGAAGTGGATGCCGAAGTTTCGAGAATCATGACCGAAGCTCACAAAAAGGCTGAGGATATTTTGAAAAAGAATCGCAAAGCGCTTGATGCTATTTCTAAGCGTCTTATTGAAGTTGAAAACATTGAGCAGGCTGAATACGAAAAGATTATTTTGGCTTTTGGAATTTTACCTAAGAAAAAGAAGAAGGAGCTCGAGGTCGCTAAGTAAACATGAATATTTTTTCTAAGTTCTGGGGTTGGTATAACTCACACAAAACTTTCAACACCGGTTTGGCCGCAGGTCTTTTTCTGTTGCAACTCGTTCATCTATATTGGCTCACTACCCATGTAGTATTTTGGAAGCTTTTCGGAGTGAGCCTTTTTGACCTTACCGGTGTGTGGCAATTTTTGATGATTATTGTCGACTATACCGAAATTCCAGCAATCATCCTTACATCTATTGTTTACATAAACGAATTTCGAGAGGATAGAAAAATGAAAAGTTTGTTGTACCTTTTGTTTTTAAATTCCCAGTGGCTTCACATTTTTTGGATTACGGACGAATTTGTCATGACTCAATTTACCGGCGCAGCGCTAGTCGTAATGCCAGTGTGGTTGTCGTGGCTTGCTATAGGCATTGATTATCTTGAGCTCCCAGTTATTTACGATACCATCAAAAAGTTTTTGGTTTCTTTTGCCGCTCCTAAAAAAGAAAGCACTATTTCCTAGTTTTTCCGATACTTTTTGTAACTTTTGCTGCGACGGTGAGGTTTTACTTTTCGGGTATGGGCATGTTAGTATGCCTCGAGAAAAATCAACCAATTTCCTCGAAAAAGCGAGGGAAGAAAGGCTAACTTGAAAAGTGAGTTTAGGCTTGCAGGGGGGAAATACAGATTCAAGTTTTTCCCTCTCAATCATCGTCTGAAAGATTCGCCGTCACCAATTCCGGCAGTGTTGGGTGATCCGGGGGAGGTATGGCAGATCTACGGTGATCAAATCAAGGCGTTTGGAAACGCCGTTGGTCCGGAATACGTTCCGGTCCCGTTCGCGTTTCCTCAGATCGGTGCACGTCGCTACGGCGATTTTGTTGGGAGCGCCGGCCAACGCGAGTTTCGTCAGACCCGAGTTAGGCTCAGTGAGGATCCCTTGAGGCTCACTGGCTCGATGCGGGCAATCAGGCGTTTTGCGGACATGGCACAGGTTTTGCGTTTTCCGAAAGCGGAAGAGTGCGCCTGTGTTCGTGACCTGGGTTTGGTTAACGGGGTTCCTGAGTTCGTCATCGGGCCGGGACCTTATGTGGAGGTGTTCGCCACTATGAACTCGCAGGGTTTGCAGTTCAGTTTGACCAAGCAACAGCTGAGTGCCGCAGAGCTTTTTTGGGGAGCCAAAGGTAAGAACGAGTTGGCCACACTTACAAAGAAACTTCAGGCACGTTATGGGCCAGTTACGATCAGGCAGGCGGTTCACAAATTCTGCCACGGTTTGCCTGGCTTAGGAGACTCGGTTGCCAGTTATGTGCTCGGTATGGCCGCAGTGATTGTGACCACCGATGGTTACGCCGTCTTTGGTCGTCGCGCTAAGCAGCGTGTTTCGGTTAACACCGGCATCAATCTGGCAACCTCTGGGGGCGCTGTGTATGACCGAGAAAAGATCAGGGAGCTAGGATTCCGTAGGTTTGTGGAGAGTGAAATTCTCCGCGAGGCCCTCGAGGAGGTTTCTCTGACCGGCAGTGATTGCGATGTAACGGTCCTGGCACTTGTGCGCGAACTATCGCGTGCGGGTAGTCCGGAAATAATCGCCCTCATTGAGTTTTACGGCACACTCAACGACCTGGTTCGGAGAATGAAATCCAACCACCATCCCGAGCAGGATATTGACGCGATCTTTGCTCTTCCCGTAACAGAGGCTCGTGCACTTGTGCGTGAACCGAATGCCGGGAAGGTTCTTCAGTCAAAAGCGTTGGTTGCTCTCATTATGCTCGACCGGCATTTGAGAAGTTGATAAGTTCTTTGTTTGAAGTCACGAGCCCGCAGGCCACACGCCAGCGGGTTTTTCTTTTGTTGGTTTTTGCTGTATATTTCTTTGATGCGCCCGTAGCTCAGTTGGTTAGAGCACAAAGCTTATACCTTTGGGGTCCTTGGTTCGAATCCAAGCGGGCGCACTAGATACAAAAATATGAACTGCTTCATATTTTTCGATACTAGGGCGAGACGGAAGCATACTTTGTTAGTAAGCAAAGTAGCTGAGTCACGGTCATGGAATTTTGCGAGCGACGGCGAGCAAAATATCCCTGACCACGATAGATGGTTTTGATAATTTCAATTCGACGGAATTGAAATTATCCGTGACCACAAGATTATTCAAAATGTACCTCCGCACCGCGATTTCGAACTGATTCCGAAAGTGTCGGGTATCGGGACAAAGTCGGATCAATATCTAAAAGACGGTTCGCCTCTAATCTAGCTGCCTCGACCATTTTCAAATTTTGTAATGCCTCCATGGCGATGTCGGAGACGCCCCATTGTTTCAATCCAGCTAATCCGCCCGCCCCTCTGAATTTAAGATCGTATTCCGCCAGTTCAAATCCGTTTTTGGCGGTTTTGAATGCTTTGAGCCGTTCAATTGTTTTGTCGGATCTGGTTTCGGCGAACACGTAGCAGTACGCTTGATGATTGCTTCTGATGACTCGGCCGCGAAGTTGATGAAGTTGGGCCAGTCCGAACCGCTCCGCGCCCTCTATAATGATAGAGGTGGCATTTTCAACATTCACACCGACTTCAACGACTGATGTCGCCACCAAAATATCAATCTGATGTTTTTTGAACGCGATCATCACCTCGTCTTTTTCATCAGGAGTCATTTTGCTGTGAAGAATGGCGATAGTGTATTCCAGAAATATTTTTTCTTTCAATCTCGCCGCTTCTTCTTTGACCGATTTTGCAATCACTGCCGCTTCTTTGGCTGGGTCGGGTTCATTGATGCGAGGACAGATTACGTAGGCTTGTCTGCCGGCTTTGAGCTCTGTGCGAATTTTTTCGTAGACTGTTTCGCGGTCGTTTGGCAATACGATTTCGGTGATAATCGGTTTTCGTCCAGCCGGCATCTCATCGAGGAGCGTGAGGTCAAGGTCGCCGTAAATAGTGAGGGCGAGTGTGCGGGGAATTGGTGTCGCTGTCATACTCAAAAGGTGCGGCGCGATTTTGTCCTTGCGAACCAGTTTTTGGCGTTGAGCTGTGCCGAAGCGATGTTGTTCGTCGATAATGACGTAGGCGAGATTTTTGAATTTTACCGCTTTTTGAATGAGTGCGTGTGTACCTATGAGAATAGGGATTTCGCCATTTGCCACCCATTTGAGGAGCTGAGTTCGGGAAATGTCCGTCCACCCCCCAGGGTTTACTTTGGAGGGGAATTTTCGACAGCCGGAGCCTGTAATGAGAGCTATGCTTATCGGCATGTGCTTGAAATAGTTTATGAACGATTCAAAGTGCTGGGTGGCAAGGATTTCGGTAGGGCACATGTAGGCGGTTTGCAAAGTGCCAAAATTTTGTCCTGCAGGCCGGCTGGTGGTGGCGGCATAGAAAGTGGTTGCGGCAACAGCGGTTTTACCAGAACCCACATCCCCCTCTAGTAGGCGAGACATTGCATGGCCCCGCTT
>JBBTUO010000035.1:0-30255 GCA_038063715.1 Patescibacteria group bacterium
ATCGGAGGCTCTATTTTGTTACTGAAGTAGGCTTCTCTAGAAGTTTCCGCATAGCGCTCTGCAATTTTTGTGCCTCTCCGAGCCACTGCTCGTCAATTCTAGCGTGATATGCAGAAGTATCTGTGTTAGCCGAAAGTACCTCTTTTAGGGTTACATTGCCAATTTTTTCAGTGTCTGAGGTTTTCTTAATTGTAGAATCAAGTTGATTGGAGTGCTCTACTTTTTTTGCGTGTTGGTTTCTAACATGGTCGCCGAACATCTCTAGTAATTTTAAATATTCCTGTGCTACTGGAACGAAGGACTTGGTTTCGCCTGAATCTGCAAGAGAGGCCTCCACTGAAAATTTTCTCGCATTTTCAATGAATCCTTTGTAGAGTGATGGATTGCCGGATGAGTCTAGTAGCACTTCCTTTAATTTATTCTTGGCTTCACCCACCGAAACAGTCATTTTTTCAGATGTCGACGAGGTTTCTGTTGTACGCTTTTCTACATTGGCCACAGAGTTATTGTTGGTCGATCCTGTTTCCGGTGTAATCGTAGTTTGAGCCTCGCTTTCCAGACTACCAAATGCTGTTGCCCCAATAACACCCGCCAAGGCAGCTTGTTTTTTAAGCCAATTTGTCATGCCGCCAGTTTTCTTCAAAGCCCTTTCCGATTTCGACGATTCTTCCTCCGGGACAGACATTTTTTCAAAACCCATAAATTATATTTTAGTTAATAACAAATAAATTTTATCATTGGAAAAATGTTTTGCCAAATATATAAACCGAGTTCATTAAATCTTCTTCAGACACCTCGCCAGATCGCAGATTTTGACACTTTCTTGTGAGCGGTCCGTCATGTGGCGGACGATTACTGTATCCTCCATCGCTTCTTTTTGTCCCATGATAAGTGTGTAAGGGATTTTCATGTTTTCTGCGGTGGTGAGTTGAGAGGTAAGTTTGTCGCGTGAAATGCCGTGATGCATCGGCACCTTCGCCTGTCTTAGTATTTCTATAATTTTTAAACTTTTTAGTTTCGCCTCAAAGCCGAGTTGGATAAAATATATTTTTGGTTTAAGAAATTTTAAATTTTTCTTGGCATTTTTTTCTTTGAATGATAATCGGACTCCAACCCCCGGTACATCTTTTTTCATACCGATTTTTTTAGCAATGTGGGAGTAGCGAACACCAACACCGAGAGGCTGACACACCTCTTTCCCAGCGGGGTCGTATATTTCAAAAAGTGTCTGGCATGAAAATGAACGGTTGCGCACAAGAAAATGATCGATTTCGTAAGGAATCTCAAGAAATTCTAAATACTCTAAAACCTCCTTGAAATGATTGCGACTGTCCTCAGAAAGAAAGTTCATGGATTTAGGAGCGCTATTTTTTATGATGCGACACTTTTCATTTTTACATGACAGTAGCTCAAAAACATCCTTTTTTAAAAGTTGCCGGCAGTGGGCGGGAAGCTCTTCAATATTTTTACGATAGTATGCTGAAAGCTCTCGTCCAAAACGAGACACTGTGTCGCGGTCACCAACACTGTTGATGTGGACCGACAGTTTTTCAAACCCCTCTTCACGAAGAATTTCAACTGCGGTTTTGATTAGGAGGGCTTCAGCTATACTTTTCGATGTACCCATGGCTTCCAAGAAGATCGTGCGCTCTTTTCCGGGACTCTTTTTTGTACCATCCTCCGCTGTAATCGGTTTACCAAAATAAAGCATTACCGGCTGGGGAAGGTTTTGAAAATTCTTTTCGTTGTACAGGCGCAAAAGCGCAACCTTTTCCTCAAGACTTTCGCGCGCCGAAACATCAGATGCATCCTTACTTCGGAGCTCTGCCTCGCTTAATGCCCGTGCTTTTTTTGCATCATCCTTGGTTACGGTCGGGGATTCAGTCGGTGTAAAGCCGTAATAGAGAGCGATCTCGGCGGGCGCATCAAGATTTTTGTACCAACACTCATCATCTTTTCTGGAGTTCTTACCTCGGCTAACCTTTGTTGGATTTTTTTTGATGGAGGCTCTCATTGGAGTTTGAAAATGTCTAATTACTAATATCTAATTTCTAAATTTAAATTACACTCTCGGTATTTCATTAGACATTAGTAATTAGATATTAGAAATTGTCCCGCTCTCGTTGCCAGGGAAAAATCCTAGTGCGGTAAATGGAAACAACCTTACAAACGGTCTGCCGACAATTTCCTTTGATTCAAGCGGCCCCCAACCTCGCGAATCAAAACTCACCGGGCGGTTGTCCCCAAGCACAAAATACTGCGTGCCTTTTAGGATGATTGTTTTTGGTGACTCCGATTGCGTATTGGTCAAAAATGTCTGATCAATCACAAAACCATCAGGGTGTTCAGCATTTTTTATGGTGACGGTGTTTAGAGAAAGCTCAACCGTTTCTCCAGGAAGGCCGATAATTCTTTTAATCAAGTATTTTTTTTCGTCTGCGCGCCTGAATATCACCACTTCTCCTCGTTTCGGCTTCTCAAATCGATAGCTTATCTCGTCAACAAGTAGGTAGTCGTTGTTATTGAATGTCGGCTCCATCGAAGGACCAGAAACCATAAATGGTTGTACTATGAAAAATCGAATAGGGAGGACGATGGCGGCGGTTATTAAAGCAAATCGTATTATATCCCACCACGACTCCTTCTTCTCACCGCCATCAGTGATTTTTTCAGGTAAAGGTGCGTGAGAAAAATTATTTTCAGTAGGATTTTCAGAAATTTTTTTTTCTTCACTCATTTGCTCACAATTTTAGTACCGAGAGTAGTATTGACGCAATAGGAGATAGAGTGGTGTAACGTATTTATTTTTTATTTTTGCCTTTTTCTTAGAAATGCTATACTCATTCTTATGTTTATCATCGTTGGCCTAGGAAATCCGGGCGAAGAATACGAAAATACTCGTCATAACACAGGACGGGTAGTGCTCGAGGTGTTTCGTACAGCTAATAATTTTTCTGATTGGGAATTAAATTTTAAATTAAAATCGCTTACCTCGTCTGGCAAAGTCGGTAAGGATCCTGTGATACTTGTTGAGCCAGAAACTTATATGAACAAGTCTGGGAGCGCACTGGGTTCCTTGGTAAAGGTAAAAAAATCAAAAATTTTCAAAAAAGGAACGGCCGAAAACCTGGTCGTGGTGCATGACGATCTCGATATTCCATTTGGCTCGTTCAAAATTTCTTTCAACAAGAGTTCAGGTGGCCACAAGGGTGTGGAGTCTATTATAAGGGCGGTTAAAACCGAGGCGTTTGTTCGCATTCGAGTTGGAATTTCGCCAGTTACTCCGGGAGGTAAGATGAAAAAACCTCATGGTGAGGAAGCAGTAGACAAAATGATTCTTGGTAAATTCTCACCGGATCAATTGGCTACGCTTAAAAAACTTTCTCAAAAAATTGTCACGGCCTTGATCGCGATTGTGTCTGAAGGTCGTGAACGAGCGATGAGTAGGCAATATTAGTTTATAGTTCTGTAATTTAATTATTAAATATATAAAAACTATGGCAAGCGATTCCCAAAGTTTAAAAAGAAACAATGACAAAATAAAAAGTGATTTGAGTAGATTGGAAAGTGACGAAAGAAGGTTTGAATCTGAGAAAGATGCATACGAACACAAGTTTAAGGAGGTTGAATCTCGATTGAAGGATACTAAAAGTCAGATTATTCGATTGCAGGAGGATCTCCGCCAGACAAAATACGATATTGAAAGAGCAGAGCAAACTGAAAGAGATGAACAAAAAAGGCAGTCTGCCGAGCGAAGCAAAAAGGGTTAATTTCCCTTAAATTTAGTTTAACGGCTCAGTCGTGCACGACTGAGCCGTTAAACTAAACCGCCCCTGCCCGCTTCGCGGCCAGGGGCGGTTTTACTAAAGGATTCCGCCTTAGGCGGATCAGCCTACGGCTGAAAAATTTAACAGCTACTAACTTTTCTTCTCTCCTGCAAACGAAAGCGCCATCTTTTGCTCCTTTGCATCAAATAAAGTGATTTTGAAAGAATAGGTCTTTCCGAGCTCGAGGTTGTGGCGCAATTTTTCTTCGGTACCGAATTCAGAAATGTGAACCAAACCTGCCACACCTTCTTCAATTGAAGCGAGTGCGCCGTGCTTGTTGAATTTAATCACCACACCTTTAACCACATCATCCTTCTTGTATTTCTTTGCAGCTTCAACCCATGGATTTGGCTTGAGCGCTTTGATCGAGAGGGAAATCTTGCCATCCTTTACCTCAATAATTTTCACATTTACTTTTTGGCCAACCTTGAACAGCGTTCGTGGATCTTCAACGAGTGCCCAATCGATTTCTGAAATGTGCACCAAGCCCTCAAGACCTTCCTCAATCTTTACGAACACACCGAAATCAACGATCCCTGTGACATCTCCAGCCACTTCATCGCCAACTGTGTATTGCTCAACAATCTTCTCTTTGTCTTTTGATTTTGAACTTTTTTCAGAGAAAATAAGTTTTCCCTCTTTCGGAATAGCGGAAATGACAGAAACAGAAATTTTCTCACCAACCAATTTGCGTAGTTCTTCGAGAATCTTGTCCTTATCGCCATCAGCGACGCGAGGGTAGTGCTCAGTTTTGAGTTGAGATGCAGGAAGGAAACCGGCAATGCCTTGCCATTCGATAATGAGACCTCCTTTGTTTGCTTCTTTTACTGTAAGCTCAAGAATTTTCTTATCGCGGATTGCAGCTTCGGCCTCACTCCAAATCATTGCCTGACGAGCCTCACGAAGTGACAATTCAATGTAGCCGTCCTCGTTTTCAATATCTACAACTTTCGCCGCGATTTTGTCGCCAATCGAAATTTTCTTGATAACATCACGAGCGTTGATGTATTCTCGGCCGTAAATAATACCAGTACCGTATGGAGGAAGGTCAACATAAACTCTTGCCTTCTCTATATTCAAAACAGTTCCATCGACAAGATCTCCGACGGCTGGCGGGTTGCCAGTCTCGCGGAGCAGTTTGCCCATCAATGTTTCTTTTTTCTCTTCTATTTTACCGTCAGCTCCTTTTGGGAGAGAGTCTACTAGATCGGCGGCTTCCTTGAGGGTTACCGCAGCGTCGTCTTTTTTCATAATAATGTTAGTAGGATTTTCGCAAGCCGTCTTGCGAGGTTAAGCCCCACAGGTGTAATTAATTGCCTTTATAACTTTCATATTTGGCGCACTGCTTCGTTGTCGCCTCGTTTGCTCCTGCAATGTGTAAGCACACATTTTAGTCGCAAGCCTCAGCGGCGCCTTGCATTTCATCCAAATCTGAAGGTTCTACCTTTTAGGCATCCCAATCGCTCAGGACAGGCATAGGGGAGTATTATACACGGATTTCTAATTGAGGCAATTAAAATCCTTTATACCAATATACGAATAAACACGAATAGCTATTTTTTAGCAAGGCCTTGCCTTGCTAAACTTCCAAAAAAAGGGGGCTAATCGGCCGTCCGCCACGCGTGTCGGACGGCCGAAAGCCTAAACAGAGCCATTTAATTTTCACTCTAATTCCTGAATTTTAAGGATTTCATATTTACGCCATGGCGTAAATATGAAAATTGGTGGCATTGCTAAATTTTTACAAAGGAGTAATGTTTTGGGTAGTGTTTGACAATGTTCTCAACCCTCAACCCCTGTTACCATGAATGCTTCTTCAAGCGTGTCGGGTAGTTCGAAACTGACCAGTCTAGAAAAGCGTTTAAGCGCTTTGTTCGATGTCGTGTGGTGGGGATTCAAGCTAGTTATGAGCCCCTTCTTGTTCCTGGTGGGCAAGAGAGTCCCGTTTAACGAATCCGAAAGGAACGGTCCGGACATTTTGCCCGAAGTTCAGTGGATACCGGGAACGCCAATTTTCGGAGCTTATCGGATTTTGCCATTGCTCCTCTTCCTGATCGGTTCGGCATTTATTTGGAGGGCGGATCCATCACTGGTCTCTACTATTTTAATTTGCGCGATGCTCTGGTTGTCTTTTGGGGCGGTGTGTCTTTTTCTTTGTTTGGTAATCGCGCTTATTTCGTTCGCCGTGGGTTGATTTTGTCCGTTAGGGCCGCGAGTATACGCGGCCCTTTTTCTTTTGTCATTAATTTTGCTATAGTAGTATTCTCAATTTCTAATAACTATCATCTATCAACTAACAACTTTCAAAGTAAAACATGATTATCACATACCTCGGACTTGAGGCATTCAAAATACAATTCGGCGAAACGGTCATTGCGCTCAATCCTGTGTCCAAGGATTCCAAACACAAAAGCTCTAAATTTGGTGCGGATATTGCGCTTGTGAGTTTAAACGATAAAGATTTTAATGGTGTGGAAAATGTCACGCACGGCGATCGAACCCCCTTTGTGATTAGTGGTCCGGGCGAATATGAAATAAAGGGCATTTTTATCAAAGGTTTCAAAAGTCAGTCACACTACGATTTACCTGCCAGTTCAAAGGATGTTCGCATCAATACTATATATAGTATATCTCTTGAAGGTATGAACATTTGTTTCCTTGGCGCACTTGATTCAAAAGATTTATCTCCAGAAACCACAGAGGCGCTAGATGATATTGATATTCTGTTTGTATCAGTCGGAGGTGAGGGTGTTTTGACACCTGCGGCTGCTTACGAGCTTTCGGTCAAACTTGAGCCGAAGCTTATAATCCCGATGCATTACGATGACGCAACCGATAAAAATTTAAAAACCTTCCTGAAGGAAGCAGGTGAAGAGGGGACGAAGCCGGTGGACAAGCTTACACTCAAGAAAAAAGATTTGGATGGGAAGGAAGGGGAAGTCGCCGTACTAAGTTCTAATGCCTAAGTCCTAATTTCTAATTTTTTACTTTTTGAATTGAAACTTCATTGGAAATTAGTAATTAGATATTAGAAATTGCGCTTCGCATTAAAAAATGTTTCATTTTTTAGAACAGCTCCAAAAGAGGCCCATTGCCTATCGAAAGCGGGTCCTCTTACTAAGTACCAGTATTCTTACAAGTATTATCGTCCTTGTCTGGCTTTCAACGTTTAATACTGTTTCAGATATCTCCGAAGTTGACAGTGTGATTTTGGAAAAGCAATTTGAGCCGATTGAGGAAATTAAAACAAATATCGGAAGTTTTTTTGACTCTGTTAAAACAATGAGCGCCGGTATTTTTGGAGGTGATGAAGCAACATCATCCGATGTTTCAGAAAATTAATCTGATATATTCCTAAAATAATTTTTTCGTATATAATATAGCGAATGGAACCTGTGCAAAATAATTCTGTCCGTTCACATGTCCGACTGAAAGGTTTTTACTATTCTACCCAGCTGTCTGGATTGGCGGGACTGCTTTTGTTTGGTTTTGCTATTTATCGCTATCAGGATTACTTTACTATTTTTCATAATATACCCCTGACACTGGTTTCTTTCGCTGCGATTTTTGTTATTCATGGTCTGTGTTTCGTATTTCAAGAGTGGACTGAAAATAAGATTTTTTATGTAATTAGTCGGTACTCCTGGGTCGGTTTTTTTCTGTCTGTTGTTTATTTGAGTGGAGCTACTCAAAGCTCGCTTTTGTTTATTTTGGTGTTTCCAATTCTTGTTTCAGCCGCTGATCTTGATGTTGAAACCGTAAGAAGGATGGCGGTTTTGATTACTCTCTCTCTTGCCGGAATGATTCTTTTCGATCCGATTGCCTTGTCGCAGTCCAATCTAATTATGGCCCACCTGTTTCGGTTAGGATTGTTTGCGTTCATTGCCTACTATATATACAAAATTGTTAAGGAAACTCTTCGTCAGAAATATGAGAAGGAAGAATCAAAGAGAAAATTTGCCCAGCTCATCGAACTTGATCGAGTGAAGACTGATTTCATTACTGTGGCTCAGCATCAGATGAGGACGCCCCTTACTGCTATCCGATGGGGCCTAGACACCGCACTTAGTGAGCCTGATGTTGAGAAAAATGCTGATCTAAAATCAATTTTGACTGAGACTGCGGCCGCAGCTAACAAATCAATGGACATTTTGAATCAGTTACTTAAAACCAGCGAAGCAGAAGCTGGTAGTATAAATTTTCAGAAAAAACCATTGGCTCTGCTGTCCCTGTTTAAACAAATTACAGATGACGTTTCGTATGTAGCAAAACATAAGGGGGTTACCGTTAGGATAAGTTTTACACCCGATCTCAGTGTGAATGGAGATTACAATACGCTTCACGCCGCACTCTTAAATGTAGTGGATAATGCGGTTCGCTATTCTCCACGCGGTTCTGTTGATGTTTCGGGTAAGAAGATAGAAGGCCAGCAGATTGCAATCACAGTCAGAGATAATGGTATTGGTATTGACAAAGATGACTTGCCACACATTTTCGATAGATTTTATCGTGGTAAAAACGCTATTTCACTTGAGCCATCGGATACGGGAGTTGGTCTTTATATTACTAAAAAAATTCTCGAACTTCATACTGGTACGATTAGCCTAGAGTCGTCGGTTGGAAAGGGTACGACGGTGACTATTGTGTTGCCGGAGACTAAAGTCCTCCCAGACTTCAAAGTTAAGTAGGACTTCCACGGTCGGCGCATTTCTTTGTTGCTTCGCTCGTTTGTTCCCGCAACATATAGGCATATGTTTTGGTCACAAGCCTCGCTCGCGCCGCGAACTGCATCCAACCGCGAAAGCCCCGATGTTGTGTAAAAAATAACCGCCGAGCGTGATGCTCGAGCGGTTGGTCCGTCTAATTTTAAGCTACTTTTCGGGCAGTTTTTGTTCGTATTTATTCGTATATTCGTACCAATTCGTATATTAGTATTGCGCCAGCAACCGCTTTCATTTCTAACCCATTTGTAGTATAATAGACGGTACTTTATGGCCAAAAAAGAGGAAGAAAAACAGCCAGAACCAGTCCGACAAAACGTCATTGCACGGGAGATTACCCGGGAAATGAAGGATTCCTATCTCGACTACGCCATGTCGGTTATTACTTCTCGTGCCTTGCCCGATGTTCGGGACGGCTTGAAGCCGGTCCATCGTCGAATTCTTTTCGCCATGAACCAAATGGGTCTTACATCTTCGGCCAAATTTAGAAAATCGGCCACCGTGGTTGGTGAAGTACTCGGTAATTATCACCCACACGGAGACGCGGCGGTTTACGAAACTATGGTGAAAATGGTTCAAGATTTTTCTATTCGCTACCCGCTCATTATCGGCCAAGGAAATTTCGGTTCAATTGACGGAGATCCGGCAGCTGCGCACAGATACACAGAAGCGAAAATGTCGAAAATGGCGTCAGAACTTCTTCGCGATATAGAAAAAGATACGGTAACTCTTCGTCCAAATTATGATAATACCAAAAATGAACCAACCGTTTTGCCCGCGGTTGTCCCGAACCTCCTTTTGAACGGCACCCTTGGTATCGCCGTCGGTATGGCGACAAATATTCCTCCACATAATCTCGGTGAAGTGGTGGACGCGACGGTACATTTGATTGATAACAAAACTGCGACCACTGAAGACCTCACACAATTTATAAAAGGTCCCGATTTCCCAACCGGAGGTATTGTCTTTGGGGCAAAAGATTTGATGCACGCCTACGGTTCCGGCCGAGGAGGTGTCGTTACCCGTGGTGTTGCTGAAATTACCGAGAGCAAAGCCGGAGTAGCACAAATCATCATTACCTCGATTCCGTATCGTGTAAACAAATCCGAGCTCATCATGCGTATTGCCGATTTGGTTCGCGAGAAAAAAATCGAAGGTATCAAGGGCTTGCGAGATGAATCTACAAAAGATATTCGCATCGCCATCGATCTCAAACAGGGCGCCTATCCGGAAAAAGTTCTAAACTTTTTGTACAAGCACACTCAGCTTGAGGAATCTTTCCATTTCAATGTTGTGGCGCTTGTCGATGGTATTCCGCAGACCTTGTCGCTAAAGGCAATCCTAGAGGAGTTTGTGGCCCACCGAGTGATTGTCGTTCGCCGTCGAACCGAATTTGATTTGAGAAAAGCTCTCGCTCGTGAGCATATTTTGTTAGGTCTTAAGAAGGCGCTCGATCATATCGACGAGATTATCAAGCTTATCAAGAAATCAAAGGATACCGCAGAAGCACACGCCAATTTGATGAAGCAGTTTAAGTTTTCTGACCTCCAGGCCGCGGCGATTTTGGAAATGAAGTTGTCACGGTTGGCCGGTCTCGAGCGAAAGAAAATTGAAGATGAGCTCACCGCAGTTCAGGCACTCATTAAGGCCCTAAAAGAAATTTTGGCTAGCCCAAAGAAAATTCTTTCAATAATTAAGGACGAGCTTACCGAAATTAAAACCAAGTATGGTGATGACCGACGAACCAAGATTATAAAGGCAGCGGCCGGCACATTTAGTGAGGAGGATTTGATTCCCGATGCTGATAGTGTACTCGTACTCACAAAAGGTGGGTATATTAAGCGCACCGATCCGGACGAATATAAAAAGCAAAAGCGCGGGGGCGTCGGCGTGGTGGATCTCGATACAAAAGAGGAAGATTTTATTACGCACCTTGTGTTTGCCACCACTCACAATGACTTGCTTTTCTTTTCAGATAAGGGAAAGGCTTACCAGATAAAAATGTATGAAATTCCTGAGGGAAAGCGTGCTACCAAAGGTAAGTCGATTATGAACTTCCTCTCACTTGCGGAAGGCGAGAGAATCACTTCGATTTTGCCAATGCCAAAAGACACGAAGGTGGCCGACAACCTCGCGCTTATGATGGTTACTAAGGGCGGTACCGGTAAAAAGAGTTCCGCTAAGCATTTTCACGATGTTCGTCGGTCTGGTTTGATTGCGATTTCACTTGATGCCGGAGACGAGCTTGTGTCTGCATCTTTTGCTGGAAAAAATGACGAAGTGGTGATTGCTACCAAAGAGGGCCAGTCAATTCGATTTAAAGAGTCCGATGTTCGAGAGATGGGGCGCACGGCAGCTGGTGTGCGCGTGATTCGACTTGAAAAGGGTGATGAGGTGATTTCGGCAGATATCGTTTCGAAAGCTTCAAAAAATCCCGCACTCTTTGTGATGGCAGCGAATGGTTATGGTAAAAAAACTACTCTCGACGAATACAAAACTCAAAATCGAGGTGGTTCAGGAATTCTTACAATGAAAGTGACCGCAAAAACCGGTGCCTTGATTGCCGCAAAAGTTGTAACTGATGACGATGAGGAGATTGTCGCAATGTCTAAGCAAAGCCAGGTTATCCGTGTTGATATTAAAGAAATTCCAACTATCAGTCGCGCAACTCAAGGTGTCCGTGTTATGAAATTGCGAGAAGGGGATTCACTTGCGAGTTTGGTGTGCCTATAAGATAAGTAGATTCTGGAAGTTAGATTCAGGATTCAGGAATAAAGCATAAAATCTCCCGAATTGCCTTGGGCAATTCGGGAGATTTTAGTTAACGGCTCAACGCTGGCTACCGTTGAGCCGTTCTATTGCTTTTTGTAAAATGTGATGTATTATGAAAAAAGTCAAACAAACCTTCCACAAAGGCTCTTTTTATGCGAAAAAACGAAATCGTTTGCATTTTTCTTACGGGCATTTTCGTCGGCACCCAAATGTTTCCATCGCCGATCTGGTTTCTCGGTATAGTCGTATCATTTGTGATAGGCTCAGCTCCACTTTTTTCGCACGAGGAAGGTGATGACTTTTTTATTTCCGGGCTACTATTTCATACTACTATCGTAGCCTTGTCGTTGAGAACAATTTATTTGTTTTCTGTCAACGAAGATTATGTCATCCTTTCCCATGCCAAGGAGTTCGTGTGCGTAGGTTTGGTGTTGGGCATTAGATCCTTGTATCGAATCACGCAATATGCCGGTCTTTTCCGTGCACCTATCAATCCAGGAGATTCGAATCGCTCCAATTGACTGTCAAAACCCATTCGTGGGTTTTTATTTTGCCTGTGTATATCCGAATTCTCCCAGTGCTGTATAATAAAGAAGTCTTTTAGTCCCAGCACCTATTTAAAAAAGATTTAAAATAGGTGCTGGGTGATGATTTTGTAAAGCTCAAAGTCATCGCTAACAAAATCTATCATGTTTTCCGAACCACAAAAGAATTTAGAACAATTTGGTCTCGCGCCCGGCGCGTTTGTTGCCGATTTAGGATCTGGCGCTGGTTTTTACACTTTGGCCGCGGCAAAGATTGTCGGCCCTAAGGGCAGAGTGTATGCCGTGGATGTTTTAAAAGATTTGCTTCAGAAATTGAAAAATGAAGCCAACAAAATGCACCTTACAAATGTCGAGGCACTCTGGGGTAATGTTGAAAAGCTTGGAGGTACTCGGCTTGCTGATTCATCCGTTGATGCCGCACTGGTTTGTAACACTCTTTTTCAGCTTGAACATAAAAATGATTTTCCGATGGAGGTGAAAAGAATTTTGAGAGCTGACGGCCGCGTTCTCATTGTAGATTGGAAGGAGTCATTTGGTGGTATGGGTCCGCAAGCCGAACATGTAATTTCATCTTCGGATGCTAAAGCATTGTTTGAAAAAGCTGGCTTCACATTTGAAAGAGAAATTTCCGCTGGAGCTCACCACTACGGGTTGATTTTTAAAAGAGGCTAAAAATAAACCAATACCAATATGCGAATTATACTAATGCTACAAATAACTACTAATGCTACAATTAAGGCTATTATTGGTAGCTATTCGCAGATCCGTATTCATTAGTATATTGGTATCAAAAATAATTCATATTATTTTATGAAGGTAACTCCATTTCAAATAATCGTTCTTGCTCTGTTCGCTGTATCAATTGTTGCCGGGGTAATTGTACTTGCGACCAGTAAGACGAGTAACAAAGCGGCTAGTATTGCAATAACCGTGTGGGGTACTATGCCGGCCGGTAGCTTTAATGCTGCTTCTAAGTATCTAGATGATATGAAGTCGCCAATTAAAATTACTTATATCGAGAAAAAACCGGAATTGTTCGATAGTAGTCTTATTGAGGCGCTTGCCTCAGGTGTTGGTCCAGATGCTATTGTGTTGCCACAAGATTTGATCATACGATATCGAGACAAAATAATTCCGATACCATTTACCTCGATGTCTCTTCCAACATTTAAAAGTTTGTTTATTGAAGAAGGTGAATTGTATGTTGATGCTTCGGGTATAGTAGCTTTACCTTTTAGTATCGATCCTTTGGTTATGTATTGGAATCGGGATATGCTCTCAAACGCTGGTGTGGCCCTGCCACCACGTTCATGGGATGAGTTTATTGCTCTTGTCCCAAAACTGACCGTAAAAGATCAAAATCAAAACATTCTGAAGAGCGGACTAGCGTTTGGCGAGGTTAGCAATATTACTAATGCAAAGGAAATTATTTCAACATTATTAATGCAGACGGGTAATCCGATTACTGCTTATGGACCTACTCGTCTAGAATCTAGGCTAGCTCCGGCCACAATTGGTTCTGTTGGGGCAATTAATTTTTACACAGATTTTGCAAACCCGATTAAACCGGATTATTCGTGGAATCGCGCTCTCCCTAATTCAAAAGATGTGTTTTCTGCCGGTGATCTGGCTTTTTATTTCGGTTTCGCTTCTGAAATTTCTCAGATTCGTAATAAAAATCCCAATCTAAACTTTGATGTAACCTATTTCCCACAGCCAAAAGGGGCCACTGTTTCGGTTACATTTGGTAAGATGCAAGGCTTGGCCGTACTTAGAAATTCACGAAATACTGCGGGCGCTTTTCAGGGGATTATTTCTATGACTGGAATTGGCCCAATCGACTACTTGGCTAGGGAAACTGGCATGCCGCCGGTTCTGAGGAGCTTGCTTGTGGCTAACCCTAGCGATCCATACCAATCCGTTTTTTATAGTTCAGCCGTGAGAGCAAAGGCTTGGCTTGATCCAAATCCGGCGATGTCAAAAACAGTTTTTCAAAACATGATAGAATCAATCACGGGCGGGGAGCTTGATGTAGGTAGAGCGATTAATCTTGCCGGCGATAGTCTAAATCGAATTTGAAATGAGCACGTTTAGAAGTGGAAAAATTATCATAGTTGCCCTACTGCTCGTTTCGAGCGCATTTGTGGTTGCTCCAGAGTCAGTGTACGCTCAGTCCGGGCTCATCCCTTGTGGTTACGATACTAATGCTGATGGTAGGGTTACTAATCCCTGCGGTTGGAATGATTTTTTTAGGCTTATAACGAACGTTACCAATTATCTCTTTATCCTCGGTGCCGCATTTTCAGCTATTGCTTTTGGTTGGGCTGGATTTCTAATGATGACAGCATCGGGGGAAATGAGTAAAATAGAGCATGCGAAGCAGATTTTTGGTAAAGTATTGGTAGGATTTCTTATTATGCTTTCAGCGTGGCTCATCGTTCACGCCATTAATGCCGGACTAATTACCACAGGTTACTTTAATGGAACTGGTGTACAACCAATATAGTATTTAACTAATTTTTAAATATGTTAACAAAATACAGAAAATTTTTTCTTTACACAATAATTACGTCGCTTCAGTTAGTGTTTTTTCGCATGACGTATGCCCAGGGCGTTCTTGTACCGCCCGGGACAGCAATTATTCAAAACCCTCTCCAGGCCAACACTCTCGCGGCTTTCATCGATCTTTTGCTTACAACTATTTTGCCTATTGCGGCTCTGATTTCAGTATTTTTCATAATTTACTCCGGCTTTCTTATGGTTATGGCCGGTGGCAACGAGGAAAAGCTCAGCAAGGCCAAAATGACTTTTTTGTGGACGGTGATAGGTATCGCAATACTGCTCGCTTCAAAAGTTATTTCGGCAGTTATCTGCGGTACGATTCAACAACTCGGCACCTTCTCGCTTTCTTGTATCACACCCTAAGTCAATATAATGAGAAATATACGAAAATACGAATTTAAGAAATCACACCAACACTTTTTTGAGCACACGCGATTTTTTACGTACTTGAGTATCACTGTACTATTTCTATCCTCGTATCTACCGCTTTTTGTTTTTGCACAATTTGTTCCAGAACCAAACCTTCTCCCACCAACCAATCTAAGCCAATTTGTGAACAATTTTATTTCCATTCTCAACTCGATTATTCCTTTTGTTGCAGGATTTGGTTTTTTCGGTATTCTTACTGGGGTCATGAAGTACATCGGGGCGGGGGGAGATGAAGAGAAACTCGGTAAGGCCAAACAGCTCATTTTTTACGGCTCTATCGGTATCGTAGTTCTCTATTCTTTCTGGGGATTAGCCAGTATTTTTTCCAGATCCTACTTTTTGGCTATATAAAATCAATACCTTATAAGATTAATTGAAATAAAATGAAAAAACTAATGTCCGGCCAAGCAAAAAAATTTTTTACACCCATCATAAGCATTGTTTCTTCGGGTGCCATATTGCTCTCGCCTATACTTTCTCTGCAGGTTTTTGCTCAGGTGAGCACTCCGGCCCCGGCCGTTGCCGTGACGAACTTTAGTTCACTATTGTTCCGACTCGAACAAATCATCAGTATTGTTGTACCGTTTCTCGTGGCTGTAGCCATTTTTATAATTGTCTACGGTATTCTTGGCTATATTTCACATGCCGCGGATGAGGAAAAGAGAAAGCAGGCTAAAGATTTCATAACCTGGGGAGTCATCGGCGTATTCTTTATGCTCTCAATTTGGGGACTGGTTACTATTCTGATCAATAGTTTTGGTTTAGATAACTCCGCGGATATGGTGACTCGAATTTACGCACCTCTTCCTGTGTCAGCCACTGTACCTACTACTCTGCCACAGCTTATAAACAGAGCCATGGCTCTCGGGAGCATATTGATACCATTTCTCATCAGTATCGCTGTTGGAATTATTGTATTTGGCATTATCAACTACATCAGAAAGGCCGACAATGAGGAGAAGAGGGCAGAAGCAAGACAGTTCGTTATCTGGGGTGTAATTGGGGTTTTTATCATGCTCTCGATTTGGGGTTTTGTGGCTATTCTTCTTAATAGTTTTCAACTTCAAAATGTCGTGCCAGTTATTCCAGCCCTGCAGTCCCTGCCTGCTGCCTAGCTATGCATCAGAAGTAATCCACAGCCCGCTTGTTATTTTAGTTGTAAGGTCTATAATAATGAGATAATTAATCATTAAACCAAAAGGTCGTCCGTACATTATTAAATTATTATTAAATTATTATTAAATTATTTAAATGAAAAAGTTTTTAATTTCAATTTCATCGTTTCTTCCAGTATTCGCCTTGGCTCAAGGTACCCCTCCAGTAGTTGTTACTGGCAACCTAACCACCATTAGTCAGGTTCTAAACAGACTTGAGGCGGTTATTTCCCTGATCATCCCTTTCCTTGTTGGAGTAGCGGTTCTGATAATCATTTACGGTATCATTAGCTTTATCGCTAACGCCGCTGATGAGGAAGCTCGCGCAAATGCTAAGCATTTCATTATCTGGGGAGTTATCGGAGTATTCTTCATGCTCTCAATTTGGGGATTGGTTACCATTATGGTGAATAGTTTTGGCACGGACGAAGCTGGTTCAAGAACTCAAGCAGCAGAAGCTGGTAATTATATCCCAACCACTCCAACCACTAGTTTCTAGTTCTGAATTATTGTGATATGAAATCCTTAAGCGCATCAATCAGACGGCTGGTTCTTGTCTCCGTCGGATTTCTTCCGATAGCGACCTACGCTCAAGGTATCACTGTTGTAAATGAGCTCGTCAATAAGATTAGTCAGAAGATTCTGACACCACTTATTTATTTGATGTTCGCTATAGCTAGCCTGGTCTTTATCTGGGGAGCAAAGAACTTTATCGGTGCCGCTGATGATGCCGAGGCCCGGAAGACAGGTTCTCAACAGATGATTTGGGGTATAGTAGGGGCGATGATTATGCTCTCCGCCAAAGTGATAGTCGATATTGTAAAGAATACTGCTACCACCCTTTAGACACCTATAAATTGGCTCTAATTAGCCCCGTCCGCCCTTAGGCGGACGGGGCTTTTAGTTGGCCCCTGTACTACTTGACTTTAATTCAAATATTTGTTATACTATAGGTTAAAGAAAATAGTGAGATTTAGGTGCATCGCGCCTTAAGAAAAAAATACTTATGAATACTACATACAATAAAATTGCTCTAGTCATTAGCATGTTGATCGCATTCCCAGCGATCGGTTTTGCTTGTGATTTTTGTGCTCCTTATAACAATACTTTCTATTCAACAGATACTAGTGGCGGTAGTGCTCCATACAACAACACCTTCTACTCTAGCGACGGTGGTGTCGGTAGTGCTCCCTACAATAATACTTTTTACTCCGCAAGCACAGGAGGCCCTGCTCCATATAACAACACTTTCTATCCAACTGATATCGGTGGTGGCCCTGCTCCGTATAACAACACCTTTACATCCTTTAATACTGTTGGTGGTGCCGCCCCTTACAACAATACTTTTGCGTCAGTAAATAATGCTGGAGGACCTGCTCCATATAACAATACCTTCACCTCAACAAATACAAGTGGCGCAGCGCCATACAACAACACCTTTACCTCTACAGATAACACAGGAGGAGCGGCTCCTTATAACAACACCTTCGCATCAACAAATTCAGGTGGTACCGCTCCGTACAACAACACCTTCAGTTCCAACAATAATAGCGGACAAATGACCTATTCTCAGACGGCAAGTGTCGCCGGTTCTCTTCCAGCACTTCCAAGGACCGGTGGGGGAGGCAAGGCTCTTGTGTCTAAGGTCAAGGCACCTTCATTTTTTGAAAAGTTGAAGTCCATGATTGGTATGTAATACTGAGTAAAAAACCACCGCTTCTCATCCGAGAGGCGGTGGTTTTTTAATTTAAAAATTCAGGCTGACTTTTTTGCCACCCAATACAACAAGATGTAGCTATAGTTATATTTTGTTTCATTAACGAAGTATGAAAAAGGCGGGAAATTTGATGGCATCAAATTTCCCGCCTGTGATTTGGTCTTGTCCGACGCTACTTGTGCGTCGTAGTGACCCTGACTTGCGCCTGTTCGGTCTTTCCCCTGAAGGACAACCTGTAGTCTCCTGACGGGGAAGCTCTGACAGTTTTCATCCCCCTCCGGTATTCCCAGTGGGGCCCGTCATTGACCTTGACCAGGATGGTGGCGTCACCGTCCACCTCGTAGGTCGCATAGACATCCTTCTTGATGTCAACCGATGTCCAGCTGTCTGTGTTTGCGATAACCGGCAACCACGGGCCCGTATTTAACTGCGGGCTGTAGTGGGTCGGTGACACTTGCACCTGTCCTTTGTTGATGGCTCCGACAGCGACGGCGGCCGCAACTCCGAGAACGGCCCCGCCAATCAGCAGAAGGGCCAACTTCCCAACCCAACCGGACTCTTGACCTCCACCATGACCACCATGACCACCGTGGCCGGCGGTTGCTGGTGTGTGGTTTGCCGAGCCTGAGTCTCCCGATGAACCCGCCTTTGACTTCAGCGCGAGCTTCAGGAAGCCCCAGAAGAGCAATCCGCCGCCAACCAGTGCGATCAGCAGTGACGTTTCTGTCCATTCATAGTTCGCGCTCAATCCCCACTGGCTCCGGAATGTCATTCCCGGGAAGCAAATGCGGACCAGGCAGAACAAGAATGCACCGACGTTCCCCCAAAAGAGCGTCTCTTTATACCACTCGCTGGTTCGGTTCCAATGGTGGATCATTGCCACGATGGAAACGACGCACATGAGGCTTAGAAGTGTAAGGCCCCAATTGTTTCTGACCGGGATGATGCAGAGGGCAACGAATGCTACCGTTTCCCACATGAATATCCCGCGAACTATGCTGACATAGCGTTCCGCTGACAGTTCGAGCCATCCCTTTTCAGGGGTAGGATGAGTGCCAACAGTCGCTTTTCGAGGTAGAACCGAGTCTACCATGAGACCGATTGGAGCTGCCCATATTCCGAGCACGAGACTCCAGAAACTGCACCACAATCCAGACCCAGCAGTCATCCACATCGTGTTAAAGGCTCCTCCAGCGGTGACATCCACGAGCCAGTTCCAATTCGTTGCTGATCCAATGGCATGCATGAGCCATCCGATATTAAACGATGCGCCAACTACTGCCACAACCATGGGCAGAACGATTCCGTATCTGGCGAGCTGAATCAGCCCGCGCAGATATTGTTCGGCCAGCAGGGGAATGGGCAACACTCTGTTTGCATACCATCCGACTGCACCCATTCCAAGCCACTTAAGGGTTTCTTTGATCATAACTAGTCTTTCCGTTTTTCTGTTTATTTTTCTGAGGTTTCGTTTCGGGTTTAGCGACCGAGAAGTGCCCGCCACATCATCCCCATCGGATTCGCGGCGACTTTGCCGACCTTGTCTGCGATGGGGGCGTATTTCAGCTTTCGATCAGCGTGCTTTGCGTCGAGTGAACCCCACCAAGGTTGAACTTCGGTAGTCCACTTATCCTTCGCGAATTTCCAAACCTTCTTGACGATGGTTGTTTTCGCCGCGGGTGCGGGCGCTGTGGCTCCCGGCTTTGCCCTTACCTTTTTCTCGGGAAGCCCTTCGGTCATGAGGAGCTTGAGTTGTGCGCGGATTTTGGCTTCGGCCAGAAGTTGTCTTCCAACTGTCTGTTTCTCCGCCAGCGATTTTGCCGCTTTCAAGCGCCTGCGACCATCTTCATCAAAGGCCTTGTCGACTTCCGACAAGGTCATTATGATTTTGGCCACTTTGGTTTTAGTAGTTTCGGCAGCGCCTGTGGAATCCTTTTCATTGCAAAACTCTTGACTGAAGGCTTCGAGAAACTTCGCGAATTCGAGTATGACAGTCTGAACTCCCTTTGGTTGTCCTTCTGCCACCTTCTTGATTTGCGTAGCGATGAGGTCTAGCAGCATTTCTGCGCCGTCGCTACGGAGCAAGTGGTCGACTGGTAGATCCTTTTTCAATTTGTCGGCCAAAGCTTCGGCTTCCCGCCGAAGCTTGGGCGCGAGAACGGCAAGGAAGGATGTAAAATCGACATCGAACATTTTTTTGAGCATGAGGAGTGTGCCTCCCAACAATCCTGTCGCTGTTTTTACGTCCTCGGGGGACTTGGTCGTTGCGTGATCTGACATAGGTTTGTCTTTCGTTTGTCTGTGCCGGTTGGTTCCGGTTTTGGTTTATTAAATTGTCAGGCGATAGGGGATTTGAACCCTTTCGGACCTAACTGTGAACTATCTACTATGTTAGCACAAAAGTATATAAAAGTCAAGGACTTTATGGGTTTTTCTGGTATGTCAAAAGGGCCTTATTATAAGGGGGATTTTTGATTAAAAAGCCTGCAAATTTTTTTTAACAGAATATCCCCATCCCAACAACAATAAGAAACTATAGTTTCTTATTGTTGTTGGGAAAAGCCCAGTCGGGCTTCAAGTCTTTTCTCGACAGGTGTCCCACAGCTTAATCCGCGCACATAAGAAAATCACGCCCATTCGGGCGGATTTTCAAAATGTGCGCGGGGGGAGACTTGAACTCCCACGCCTTGCGGCACCAGTTCCTAAGACTGGCGTGTTTACCAATTACACCACCCGCGCATACAAGTTGACTATCGAGATCAATCCAAGGATTAGGTCACAAGTTACTAAGTTTTTGTGCCGCAAAGGCCGACAAAAAACTAAGTACTCTCCGAAGTCTCGCGACACTCGTTACTACTCGCCCGCCTCATGGTCGCCCTGCGACACATTCCGGCCTTCGAATCCTACTCACACGCAAAGCAGTTTGCGTGTCTGGGCGCACAATTAAAAAATCTTCTCAGATTTTTTAATTGTGCGCCCAGTAGGATTCGAACCTACGACCCTTCGCTTAAGAGGCGATTGCTCTACCAACTGAGCTATGGGCGCATATAAAAATTAAAATACAGGCTTACAATCTAACAGATTTTTCCCTCTTCGGCAAATTAAATTTTGTTGTGCCTGGAGTGGGACATCTTCCATTACATGGACAGTCTCCCAAATGGATGTTTTTTTCGTTTGGCGACCAACTCAAAAATCTGCTCATTGGGGCCTCGACCCCCACACAGAAACCCTCCGTGGGCTTCTTCCTGTCTACATCGCTTCGCTCAGTGCCCGGAGTGGGGGTCGAACCCACATCCCTTTCGAGACACGATTTTAAGTCGTGCGCGTATACCAATTCCGCCACCCGGGCATATCTTGAATCGTGGAATATCAATCTTGAATCAAGAATGAGGCCTGGGGGAGAATCGAACTCCCGCATAGAGATTTTGCAGATCTCCGAATTACCACTTTTCTACCAGGCCATTATTTATATTAACAATACTTTTTTCTCAAAATCTCTTTTTGTTGTCCCGATTTTAGAAAATATTCATGGGATTGAGCTTCAGACCTTGTCTTGAAAGGTTTATTCTCTAGCATAATCCACGGTCGATAAGCTTTTGTTGAGCGAACCCTGCCCGTATTATGAAGATGCAATCTCTGTTCTATATTTTCCGTACTGCCAACGTACAAATCACTATTACTTAAGCTTTTGAGTACATAAGTATAATACATATTTATGATATTTTGTCCCCCTACGGGGGATGTCACGTAGGGACACAGATCTCCGAATTACCACTTTTTCCACCTTCGATCGATGTCCCGAAGGGATCACTACCAGGCCTTATATAAAAACAATATTTAACTTTGAGATAAAGTGTCAATCAACTGTCTATTCTTCTCCCCCAAGTCTATCTCAAAATCAACAAAGGGCAACCTGGACAGCTTGCTGTCACGCTTTAGGAATTCGCGAAACTCAGATCGTTTACGCTTTGCGAAATCAAGAACCCCATTTTCTTTTGAGTTTGGGTAGACGGTAAAAAATATTCGAACTTGTTTACTTTTCGGTATAAGTCGAACACCCGTTACGGTAATTAATGCATCACCACTTGATTCGAGCTCAAAAAACTCGGAGGCTTTTTGGCGGATTATTTCTCGATAACGTTCGTCTTGGATGTCGCTCATGTTATTTGGAAACAATTACAAATGAATCAATTGTGTCTCCCGGCGCTATTTCGATTCGAGCTTCCACCTGTGCTCCGAACTCTAAATCTTTGGCCACCTCGCTAGTTTTCACCTTTTTCTGCTGTAATTCGCGGATCCGGCCAGTGCCTACCTCGGCTCCACGGCGCATAATTTTAAATTCATCACCAACTGCAATGGCCCCCTCGATCACCTTGCCACCAATAATCTGCTTGTCCTTCACCTGGCTAAACATTCGAATTATTTTTGCGGTACCGCGCACCTCAGCTGTTTCAAATTTAGGCGTTCGTTCAAGCAGAATTTCCTGCGCTCGTTCAATCAATTTATAAATAATTGAAAACATTTCAATCTTTACTCCATCTCTTTCTGAAAGATTTCTAGCGGCGCTATCAATTTTTACATTGAAGCCAAACATCAACGCGTCTTTTGTGCCGGAAGCAATTTTCAAGTCTGACTCATTTATATCACCGGTTCCGGCCTGGATCACCTTCGGGAAAATTTTCTCGGTCTCTAATTTACCCAGCTCGTACTGGATTGCTTCAAGGGTTCCTGAGACGTCTGCTTTGATCACTATTGGTATCGCCACACGCTCATCGATAGCCGCTTTCTTTTGAGCGACTGGGTTTTGGGTTGCCGAGCGTACATTAGCCAGATATTTTTCAGCCTCTTTTTTGGTAGCAAACGAAAGGAACGCGCATCCTGTTTCTGGCATTTCGTCCCACCCAACGACAGATACCGGAGTCCCTGGTCCAGCAGTTTCAATTTTCTTACCAGCATAATTTTCCATCTGCCTGAGAGGGGAGACGGCATCGCCCGCGACAATCGCCATACCTTTTTTAAGTGTACCGTCTTTTATAATGAGAGTTGCCGAAATACCCCTCTCTTTGGAGCGTGTGACTTCGAGTATCACACCTTCGGCTGGTTTGGAAATTGTGCCGGAAATATTTTCAACTTCTGCAACAAGAAGAATCATGTCGAGAAGTTCCGGTATTCCTTTTCCAGATACACCTGACACTTCGACACAGGGGATTTCTCCTCCGTAGCCTTCAATATAAATTTCCTTTTCAAGAAGGCTTTGCTTTGCGCGCTCGATATTTGCGCTCGGCTTGTCGATTTTGGTAAGGGCGACTATAAATGGTGTTTTGCTTTTTGTGATGAATTTCAGAGCTTCAAGGGTTTGAGGTTTTACACCATCTTCGGCAGACACTACTAATACTGCAATATCAGCTACATCTGCCCCGCGTGACCTAATGCCAGCAAAGGCTTCGTGGCCGGGGGTGTCGAGGAAGGTGATTGATTTTGTTTTACCGTCAGCGGTTTTTCTTTCTACTTCATATGCCGAGACGTGCTGTGTGATACCGCCGGCTTCACCCGGGGCGACATTTTTCGGCCTCGCGTGAGCGTCAGTTGCGCAACATGTGCGAATATAATCTAGAAGCGTCGTCTTTCCATGGTCAATATGCCCCATGACCGATACCACGGGAGAACGGGAAACAGCTGTATTCTTTTGTTCGGTTTTCTGTGGCATGGCTATGTATATATAGTATCGCGCTCATACTCGATTACTTACTTTTGTTCGTGATCAGCCCTCGTGCTTTTTCAAGTGACTCTTTTTCCTCTTCTGTCAGCTCAAATTCCGGCTTAAAATTCTTGACTGGTTTAGCAAACATACTTACTCGGTCTCGAGTGTAAAGACTTGAAAGAATTACGCCGTCTCCTTTTTCTGAAATAAGGCTTGTGGCGAAACTCTGGCTTCCACCGTCTCCTGTGCCTTTGAATGGATTGAAGCGAATGGTCTCCACCCCCTGAATACTTTTCTTTAGTCGCACCTCGACATTTTTCAAGTAGCTCTCTACCTCAACTTTTCCATGCTCCAAGTCGGCGACGCGATTCTCGGTTCGTAAAATCGTGTCCTCAAGGGTTTTGGCGTCCTTGCCTTTCAGTAGGCGATTGACACGGACCGTGAGCTGAATTACCAACACAAACAATAGGAGGCAAATTGCCGATACAGCTGAAAGAACAAGCACTAAGTTTTCCTGGATAAAAGCCATACAGGTTTTGAATTATAGGCCATTTTCGGGGTTTTAGCAAAGATGGGGATTAAATCAGGCCGTCCACAACCGCGGTTGTGGACGGCAGTACTGGCTGTGCTTGACATTTAAACTTGGGTGTACTATAATTATAATCAGCAGTTTGGTTGTCGGATTTCAGATTCAGGAACAAACTTATAGAACACTCACATTATGGAACCTCCCAAAAAAGTTTTTATTCTTCATCGCGAATCGTCGGTGGTCGAGTTTTTTTTCCACGCCTTTGGCCTGGCCTTTCGCGATTACCCTATCGAGGATAAGACATTGAGTCAGGATCCTGTAAGCGATATGGTAAAGGGATGTAGCCTGATCATCATTCAGACCAGCGATCCGCGGACAGGCGAAGTAGTCAGGTCGGCTGTGGCCAACGGAACTCCTATCATCGTTACCGGGTTACGCTTGAAGGCGGCTGTGGACGCAGAAAGGCTTGGAGCTCATTTTCTCCCACTACCGGTTGGATTAGAGCCGCTTTTCTCAAAGGTTGGGGAACTGCTCAAGGTTGAGCCCGACACGAGTTGGATGGTCAAGACCGTCTGAAGGTTTTCTTTCTTTTTCTTGCCCCGCCGGCCTCCGGCGGGGCATTTATTTTTCTCACTTTTTCTCAAAAACCCTGCATACAGAAATAATACGCTATAGCGTATTATTTCTGTATGCAGGGTTTGCATATATTTCCGAGTTCAATGTTTGTTTGCCAAAAATCATAAAATATTGTATTGTCTGAATTATGGAGAAACGAATATATCTCGATTACGCCTCGACCACCCCGCTCGATCCAAAAGTGAAAAAAGAAATGGATCGCTATTTTGAAATGGATTTTGGTAATGTTGGGGCGATTCATAAGGAGGGAGTGATTGCGGGCCGAGCGCTCCGTGAGGCCCGTCAGAAAATTGCTCTGTTACTTTCTGCAAAACCAGACGAAATTGTTTTTACAGGCAGTGGCACCGAAGCCAACAACATTGCAATTTTCGGTACGGTTATTTCCTTGCGCCGCAGAGGCCGATCATTTAAAGATTTGCACTTCGTTACATCAACAATAGAGCACTCATCAGTGCGTGAGTGTTTTAAGGCGCTTGAGAAGCAGGGAGCCTCGGTAAATTATGTGGATGTTGGTTCTGACGGGGTAATTGATCCAAAATCAGTTGCATCCGCGCTCCGCCCCAATACAGCACTTGTTTCAATAATGTATGCAAACAACGAAATTGGCACTGTTCAGCCCATCCGCGAAATTTCTCAGCAGATTCGAAATTTCGCGGAAGTCCAAAGTCGAAAGGCCACAGTCAAAAGTTTTAACAGACCGATTTTCCATTCCGATGCATCTCAAGCTCCTTTGTATTTGCCTCTCAACACAGACTCTCTCGGCGTTGACCTGATGACGCTCGACGGTCACAAAATATATGGCCCGAAGGGGATTGGCATGTTGTATGTGGATCGAGGGGTAACACTCTCGCCGATCATGGCTGGTGGTGGGCAGGAGAGAGGTGTTCGTTCTGGCACAGAAAATATTCCTAGTATTGTAGGCCTATGCAAGGCCCTTGAGCTTGCGGTAGAGCTTAGAGAAAAAGAAAGTAAGCGACTTAGTACACTTTTAGATTACGCGCTAAAACTTTTGGCAAAAAAGGTATCTGGCGCAAAACTAAATGGAAGTGTGGAAAAGCGTTTACCAAACAATTTAAATATTTCCATTCCCGGTGCCGACAGCGAATTTTTAGTTATAGCGCTCGATAGATACGGTATATCAGCTTCAACAAAAAGCTCCTGTCTTCGGGACGAGTCTGAGTCTTATGTTGTAAAAGCCCTAGGAGGCGATGCTTCGCTCGCCAGTTCCTCACTCCGCTTCACATTTGGCCGCGCCACAACTAAGGCTCATATTGACTATCTATTTAAAACCCTCGCACAACTTATTAGTAGGGCCTGATTCTATTCTTCGTGTGTTCCCATCCTGTAACATATCCTATGCTATAGCATAGGATATGTTACAGGGAAAATTTTAATACCACCAAGGTGTTCATATGATCTCGTATGTTCGTTAATTCTTATTTTCGTATCAATATTTCCTTGCATACACAATCACTTTGCTTTAATATTCAGATTATGGAAGGCCTCACCAAACAACAAATCGTACTCGTCGCGCTTCTCATTTCTTTTGTTACATCAATTGCAACTGGCATTGTGACGGTCGCTCTCATGGATCAGGCTCCACCGGGCGTCACTCAGACAATCAATCGAATCGTGGAGCGCACCATTGAAAAGGTGGTACCTGCCCCAGGTCAGACCGCTTCAGTAATTACAAAAGAAACTGTTGTCGTAAAACAAGATGACTTGGTGGTGGAAGCTGTTGAAAAAAATACAAAAAGCATCGTTTCAATCTTTAGAGTTTTGGGTGAGGGAGATACTCGCATCGAATTGTTTGTGGGCAACGGCATGGTTGTTTCAAAGGACGGTCTAATAGTTACTGACAAGACTGTCGTTGCTCCTCACCTCGATGAGAATCAAAATATTGTCCCGCAAAGTTTCAAGGCCGTTTTTTCTAGCGGAGCAATTTTATCTCTCTCAATTATCTCTTCTGAAAATGCATCAGGTTTTGTTTTTCTAAAGCCTGTTTTGGATGAAAACAGTAAAAAAACAGTTTTTGTTCCAGCGGTTATTGGTGATGTGACCTCGCTAAAACTCGGTCAAACAGTAATCGCACTGGGAGGCGAAAAAACATCTGTGGCTACTGGTATCGTTTCAAATATTGCACACCCTGCTACTGACACCTCGACTGATTCCACCGCTGTTTCGGGAGGTTCAATAATTACAACCGATATTTCTGTTCCGGGTAAAGCCCTTGGAGGAATTTTGGTGAATCTTTCTGGAAGCGTTGTCGGTATTCGAGCCCTTACGGCTGGAACGGATGATAATTTATTTCTCCCTTCAACTCTCGTGGCGAAACTCGTGTCAGGGATAAAGTAGGTACATTTTAGAAGATTACCTCTGTGAAATATGGAAGAAAATTATAACCACAAAGAAGTTGAGGCGCGCATTTGTCGTTTGTGGGAAGGAAACAATTATTTTACTCCTCAGGTCGACCACTCAAAAAAGCCCTATTCTATTTTTCTCGTACCTCCGAATGCGAGCGGTGCAATGCATATTGGAAATGTATTGATGATTGCTATTCAGGATATTTTGGCACGCTACCATAGGCTAAAAGGGCAACCTACGTTGTGGATTCCCAGTACAGATCATGGTGGGTATGAGACCCAGGTTACTTTTGAAAGAGAGTTGGAAAAAGTTGGGAAGGATAGGTTTCAGTATCATAGAAATGAGTTATTCACGGAAATTGAAAAATATGTTGAGCGTAATAATGAATCAATAAAAAGTCAGATCAGGGCGATGGGAGCTAGTGTTGATTGGACACGGTTTCGCTACACCTTAGATTCGATTTCGCTTAAGGCTGTTGGTCAAATGTTTAGGAAAATGGTCTCTGACAAGCTTATCTACAGAAGTTCTTACATGGTTAATTATTGTCCCTCATGTGGAACGGTTTTGGCTGATATTGAGCTTAATGAAAAGAAAGAAAATACACCTCTTTATTTTGTAAAATTTTCTGTTGAGAATAGTGATGAGTATCTATCACTCGCAACTACCCGCCCCGAATTTCTTTTTGCAACTACGCATGTGCTTGTTCACCCGCTCGATAAACAATTTGCCCACCATATTGGGAAAAAACTTAAAAATCCAATCACAGGGAGTCTCGTCGAAATAGTGGCTAGTGCCAGGAAATTTATCCCTGAGGAAGCTCCGGCTTTTCTTTCTCCCTTTGCCGCTTCGTATAATAATTACGATTACGGGTATACTTTACGCAATTCTATACCATCTTGTAACTTACTTGATTGGGACGGAAATATGATCGAGCGATACCCAGGGTTGAAGCCGATTGAAGCTCGCAGTAAAGAAGTTTTGTTTCTAAAGGAGCTTGGAGTTATTGAAAAAGTAGACGAAACCTACACAGATTCTATTTTTCTCTGTAAACGCGGACACACTGTGGGTAATATGATTATGCTTACGTGGTTTTTGAAACTCGACGATGATAAAAAATCACTTAAAAAGCCGGCACTCGAAGCTCTGCGGAAGGGAAGTTTAAATGTTATTCCAAAATGGAGAGAGAAGGGCTTGATTGGATGGATTGAGAAAATGCATGATTGGCCGATTGCGCGGCAAACTGTATGGGGCATCAAAATTCCTATTTGGTACGATATCTCCGACCCATCGAAGTTTATGGTTTGGTTTGTTGATCGCGCCGGAGGAAGACAGTATGGTAACCTGAAAAATTTTTTAGATTGCGGAGTGCCTTTTGAAGAAGTTACCCTTGGCTTGGAGCGGATGTATGCGTCAGAAGGAGCAGTTTGGGTATTAGATAAGGAGCCAGGAAAGTTGTATTTGCCTGAGACAGATACTTTTGATACCTGGTTTTCTTCAGGTGATTGGAGTTCGGTTGTTTTTGGCGATTTAGATTCGCCAGATTTTTCTTATTTTTATCCAAGCGAAGTGCTGGTCACTGGACACGATTTACTTAGGTTATTTATTTCGAGGGAGGTATTTTTGAATTTATATGTAACCGGCAAACTTCCTTTTAGAGCGGTTTATTTTCACCGTTTGGTGAAGGGTAGTGATGGTCAGAAGATGAGTAAGAGTCTTGGTAATGCGGTTACTCCTGAATACTATTTGGAAACGTACGGCTCGGATGTTACTCGCATGGCGCTTGTGTCTTATACCGCGCTTCCAGACGACTTTGTTTTTGAGGAGGATCGAGTATTGTGGTATAAAAAGTTTTCTGCGGATCTGTGGGGTATGGCTGATGTCGTCACCCTAGCGAATGAGTACTCACCAGAATTTTCTGAATCGCTCGAATTATCTTCTGATGACAGGCAGATACTTGAGATTTTTAATCAAACTGTCGCTTCTGTCGACCATTCTTTGGATCGGTATATGTTCACTTCGGCGCAAGAAAAGGCGTGTGGATTTCTAGCGTATTTACAGGATTACGCTCAAGGCATGAAAGCGAAAAAAAATATTCATATCTCTTTGTCCGTATTGCGTCAAGTGTATCAAAAGTATTTGACTGTGTTACATCCATTTATGCCATTTATGACCGAAGAACTGTATTCCAAGTTATACAATCCATCATCTCCATTGGCCGTTGCTTCGTGGCCCGCGGTGGGGAGACAAACATTTAGTCACAACAATTCTAAGCGGGGGTAGAATTTTCGATAATCACCTATTTTAATTTACCGAAAAAGAAAAAGGCGGCCATCCTCAGATGACCGCCCTCGATTTGTATTTGTAGCTTGGTTAGCTGCGCGGGATTTTCACTGCGAGCGCCCTCCACTGACCGGGGAGTTTTCCCTTGGTCGGTCTGACCGCAACTTCCGTCATGGCGTTCAGCACCGGGAAGAGGTTGTCCTCAAACACCGGGCGCTCGTCATGATCAAGGATCGCCTTGAAGTGGACGAAGCATATGGGGCCATCCGCGAACTGGACTTGCCCGCCGCCGTAGGCCGAGTTCCACCAACGCACTATCGCGGGTTTCCATCCGGCCTGTTGCATCCAGCGAGGCAGGTCCGTAACCTTGGGAAGGGTCGGGGGTTGCCACTTGGCCACCACGCAATCCTTCAGGTCCACGAACGCTTGCAGTTGAAATGCGAGACAGACGAACTGCATCCCGATCCCTTTGAACTGCTCCAGGTAATTTGCCCCTGGAAAGGCATGCTCCGCTTGCAGTGGCACAATCGCCAGTGCTCCGTGCTCGCCAACCGCCATGTGCGGGAGGCCGATACGAGCCGCCTTGTTGGCGCTGGTGAAGACCATTTGCCCAGAGTATAGCTCCTCGATGGCAAACCAGAACCGGAACCCCCGTGTTGTCACGGAGAGCTCGATCTGGACAAACGTCCCGTCCTCCGCGAGGAAGAGCAGGTCGATGTTGTCGGCGTCAGGATCCACGTTCGTTTGGGGAAATCTCCCCCACGTAACCGGGACGCTGAAGATCGGCACCTTGCCGTCTTTTCGCTCTTCCACGACGACCTCCCGTTTTTGCCCGCCCGACGCGTAGAAGAGGCGGACATTTTTGGCGAGCTTCGCGCTGATGTGGAGGCTAATCAACCCCGGCCTGGTGTCTTGGAGGGGCAGGATTTCGGCGACGACACGGCCAGCTGTGGTCGGTGTCGCGAACGAAACTGGAGCTTCGCTCCTGATAATCAGTGAACCGAAGCTTGAGTTTTCC
>JBBTUO010000036.1:0-24227 GCA_038063715.1 Patescibacteria group bacterium
GAGACTCAGAGATGGGCATCTTCTCCTTAGAAACCAGGAGAAGATGCCCATCTCTTGTTTGACTGCCGCCAGTGTCACAATTTTAGAAAAAATGAATAATCGAGACTATAAAGGGTTCACGGAAGGGGAGTGCTATCACGTTTACAACCGCGGGGTTGGGAAAATGGATATTTTTCTTTGTGAGGAAGATTTCAACTTTTTTATTTCCCGGCTTCGTGAAAATCTTTTTCCTTCCATTTCTATGAACAAAAGTGCTGGTGGTTACAGGAGAGAATTGCTTCCTTTCGATTCTTATTCCCTTATTGCATATTGTCTTATGCCAAATCATTTCCATTTATTAATACGTCAGAACAAAGAATTACCGATTAGCAAGTTGCTCTCGAAAATAGGAACTTCATACTCAAAATATTTCAATAAAAAATATATCCGGGTGGGATCCTTGTTCCAAGATCAATTCAAGGCTGTTCATATTGAGAACAATGAACAACTTCTATGGGTCACAACGTACATCCATCAAAATCCGAAGGTGGCAAAATTAGTTTCTACGCTAGACGATTACCCTTTTAGCAGTTATTTAGACTACGTTGGGATGCGAAAGGGAACTTTGTGTAGTAAGGAGCTTATACTTAATCAATTTAACAACGAAACTGAGCATTACCGTTCGTGTGTAGAAAACTCTACTGAGGAAGCAGTATTCACCGATTTACGCATCGACGATGAAAAACATTAGAACACACTTTTGCATCATGAGATGGGCATCTTGTGTGAGGTCGTATCTTAAAGAAGGCTTTCAGGATCAACTGCAATACGAAATTGTGTAGGTAGAGCCAATAATTTGGCAAGTAAATCCCTATCAACCCATGAGTTACGAGGAAGTCGAATAAGTCCATGTGTGGTGAAAACACCCCTAGCCTCCTCGCTAAAAGCGGGGAAAAGCTGAATATCAATTGGGGAGAAATAACTTTTTAGTTTCGCCATCTCTATAGTAACGAGATCTCTGGTACCACTTAGGGATATTTTTATCAGAGTAGTAAACGGGGGATATTTAAACGATTCTCTTGCAGCAATTTCATCTCGATAAAAATCTATTAAGTTACCTTTTACTGCATACTCAAGCACGCGTTCATTCGGTATTCGAGTTTGAACGATACATGAGGATTCTGTAAGGGAACGGATTCTTAAAAGTAGATGAAGAATTTTTTCGTGAATTCTAAAATCAGGCAAAGAAAACAGACTATCGAGTGAGGCAACTGCCGTATTTTCAATTTTTCTATCTAGGTAAGGTAAAGCCATCTCTGTTCCTAGTAGGATGGAACCAGGTGAAGTATAAAAATCGTTCACCTCCTTTGCAATTTTTTTCGCGGTTGAGGTCCTGTCCCTATCTATCCTAAATATTTTAATTTCCGGAAATTTTTTGCTTATCTCTGCCTCTACAAGTTCGATTCCAATACCGAGTGGTTGCAATTTCCAGCTCTGACACTTAAGACATCGCTCCTCTGCGTCTCGTTTGCTCCCACATAAATGACAGAAAAAAAAGTTTTGACTGCTAACGCCTACTCTCCCTGTGTGTAGCGTAATGGGGGAGTGACATGTGCTACAGATTACGACTGTGCCGCAATCTCCACAAACTGTTTGGGGTGCAAACCCTCGACGCGCTGAGAAAATAAATAGGTTTTGGCTGTGCTCGTGTGAATGCTGAATAAGAGCGCTTAGCTCTGAACCTACAGTTTCAAATGTACCTCCTGCACTTTTTCTGTGTGTGCTCATGTCAATTACGCTCATTTTTGCAGGAGTAAGTGATCGGAATTTTAGTGGAGCGAATTCCGCAAACTCACCTTGTTTTATTCGAAAGATTGTTTCCGTACGAAGCAGGGTATCACCAACAATTATTTTGACACCACACTCCTTCGCAAAAAATTCTGTAAAGGTACGCACATCTAGGTAGGGTCTAACGGATAGCTTGTACGATCGTGAACTTTCATTCTCGATTACGATGGTGCCAAGGTCAGTACGCTTGATGGCAAAAAATGGAGCAGTGGCAATGATTAGAACAGGATGAACTTCCTGCAAGCATTTTTCCCAAATTTCCAATGTTCTCTTTTTCGGTAGAGAAGAGTAAAACGAATATACATACTCCTCTATGCCCTTTGGTAAAATACTACTGAATCGTTTAGCATCCTCGGCTGTCGGTACACAGAAAAATACCGATCGCTTTCGAGCGAATTCCTCTCGAATTAGGCTTCGGTAGATGGCAAAGCGCTCCTCGTCATCCACCTGGAGCGCCAATCGGTCGAACGCCCCTTTTGGATTCTCTTGTGTGATTCGCGTTACTTCCCTCAGTGGTTTCTCTAGAAAGACCTTTGGAACCAGAAGATTTAGTACACCTCCGACCGAGGCAGCAGAAAAATCGGCGTTTTTACGGATCGCAACCATGAAGTCTTCAGATAGAAAGTTTTCGGCTCTAAATTGAGCGATTTTTTTCATACTAAAGGTCGATGAGCGAATAAGCGCCTTTTCGTTTTCAGCACTCTTTGAACCAACAACAAGCGCTGGCAAGAATCTTTTCCGAACTGACACTGTGACAAGTGAGCCGAGAGCTATAGGTTTTGATGAAAAATAGGATAGTGTTTCCTTGGAGACGCCGCGTGATATTGGAATGACTTCAATTATAAACATTTGAAAATGGTTCAGAACTATGCGCTTGGGGTTTTAGCAAAAGTATCAGGTCCCCAGAGTCCAAACCAGAAATTTATAGGTCAGCACGTACAATAGATTTTCCGTCCTGGATATACAAAATATCTGATTCTTTTTTGTAGAAATGTGGATTAGCACCTTTAAATAGCGGTTGAAAGTTTTGTGTGCCCTCGTGGTCAGCTTCAATTCCATAAATCACCCCACCTGCAGTAAAGATGATTACGTCATCCCGGTCCTTATAAAAATCCACACTCTTAATTTCACCGCTGGCAACAATCACAGGTATTATAAGCTTGCATGGATTTTCCTCACAAAAATAATGTGGCGGTGGTTCTGTTTCTGAAATCCAGGCAACATAAATTGTGTTATCCTGAATGTAGAGCGCTGTATTTTTGTTATGGGAAATTCTTCTATCAGGCACATTTGTGTCGATCCAAACTTTTACTGATTCAGATGGAAGTAGCTCGACACTGCCTGCTTTCGTTAATGGCAATCTGGATGAGTTAATTAGATTTAGGGCACTAGTATATTCAGTTGAGTTCGAGGGAAGTGCTTCCGTCGTGATGCCTTCCATTGGGAACATAAATGCGTAAAGACTACGAACGTTGTTTTCGTTTACAGCAACTGTTTTTGTCCAAGGCCAAAAGCCTTCTTTTGAGATAACGATGGAATGTAAACCTGGGGTTATATTTTTAAGTATGTATACACCTTCAACTTGTGCCACGTTTTTCTCGCGATTATTCAAAAAAATCTGAAAATCCGATTCGTTGGACGAAAGTTCAATTGCGCTCACTCTGACTGGTGTAAGTTGATTGTCCACTCTAAATCCGAATTTGTATAAAATTAATGTGATAACACCCACCAAGATACAAACTCCCCAAATAGTGAGGTAAATTTTTGTGAAGCGATTTGTCGGAATTTCAGCCATGGTAGTCCATACATAGTTACAGAAAAATGTTTGGTGCGCAAGGGAATTATAAGCTATTGATGAATCTGGTTAAAATATAAAGAAAAAGGCCAGCCCCTAAGGGTTGGCCGATGAGTCAAATGTTTCGGACATTCAGATGAACTCGTTGATGAGGCTCTCGAGGAACTCCTGGCCGCCACTTTCGAGTTTCGGTTCGCCGTGCTTGAGAGCATGCTCCTCGAGTGATGCAAAGCCCAACCCACCGCGCATGATCGCTTTACCGATGCCCGTGTCCCAACTCCTGTAACGGTTTCTGACGAACGCATCCAGACGACCATCGAGACGAATGGCCGCGGCGATCTTGAGGCCGCGCGCGAAGGCATCCATGCTACCGATATGCGCGTGGAGCAGATCCACTGGCTCGAAGCTTTCGCGGCGGACCTTGGCATCGAAGTTCACACCGCCAGTTGTGAGACCACCATACTTCAGGATGGTTAACATGATGGCGGTAGTGATATAGATGTCGGTCAGGAATTGGTCGGTATCCCAGCCAAGCATCAGGTCGCCAGTGTTCGCGTCAATTGAGCCAAGGGCACCCGCAGAACCGGCCACTTCAAGCTCGTGTTGCATACTGTGACCTGCGAGAGTTGCATGGTTGTTCTCAAGGTTGAGCTTGAAGTGTTTCAACAGATCATACTCACGCAGGAAGTTCAGACACGCCGCCGCATCCGAATCGTATTGATGCTTTGTCGGTTCCTTTGGCTTTGGTTCGATGTAGAACTGGCCCTTGAACCCGATCAGCTTCTTGTAATCCACGGCCATGTGTAGGAACTTGGCGAGGTGCTCCAGCTCACGCTTCATGTCGGTGTTCCAGAGGGTGCTGTAACCTTCGCGGCCACCCCAGAAGGTGTAACCTTCACCACCGAGCTCGTGAGTGACCTCAAGGGCCTTTTTCACTTGCGCGGCAGCGTAGGCGAACACACTGGCATCACAGCTTGTGGCCGCTCCATGCGCGTAGCGAGGATGGACGAAAAGTTGAGCAGTGCCCCAAAGGAGCTTCACCCCGGTAGCTTTCTGCTGCTCTTTGACGAGCTTCACGATCGTGTCGAGCATCCTGTTTGATTCTCGAAGCGAGTCTCCGTGCGGAGCAAGGTCACGGTCGTGGAAGGCGAAGTAGGGCGTGCCGAGTATTCTGCAGATTTCGAAGAAGACTGGAACGCGTGCCTTTGCGAGGTCGAGACCGGACAGACCGCGTTCCCACGGACGGACCGCTGTGCCACCACCGAACATGTCGGCGCCCTGGCCACACATAGTGTGCCACCAGACATTCGAGAAGCGAAGGTGCTCAGCCATGGTTCTTCCTTCAACTTTCCAATCTGCGTCGTAGTGTTTGAAGGAAAGTGGGACTTTTGAATGTTGCCCCCTGTATTCGATTCGTTTGATATCGGGGAAGGCCTGCTCGGGCCTAGCAATTACTGAACGCTTGTTTGCGTGTGCGATTGGTTTCATCATGATGTCATGTCGAGTTGCTTCATCTACTGAAAAGTAAAAGTGCAGCCAGCGGCCGCGATCCTCTTACATTTTCTCTGGGCAGAACCATACCAATTTTGGTGCGGGTGGTCAACGGCTTCCCAATTTTGCCCACGGTACTCCGTGGTTGCAACTAATTGAGGACGTCGAGTAGTCTCGACGCTGACGAAAGAGCCTGACGTTGAGATGATTTATTAAAATAACCTTGTAAAAAAGCCTAAAAAGGCTAGAATAGTCTAACTATGAAGGATATTTTGCTAATCAAGGGTCAACCAGGGAAACGACGCCTCTCAGGCACCTTGCCTGTCTTTGGAGCCAAAAATGCCGCATTGCCTGCACTAGCGAGCGCTATTCTTTTTAAGGACGAGGTTGTTTTTGACAATGTTCCCTACATTCACGACATTGAACAGAGTATCGAAATAATAAAAAATTTAGGTGGTGACACAGAAAGGGAATCAGCACATCAGTGGAAAATTGATGCGACAAAGATAAAAACAACGGCGCTTGATGTTGAACGATCAAAACACATGCGTGCTTCTATCGTATTTACCGGACCACTTCTTGCTCGCTACGGAAAAGTTTCCTTCCCACACCCTGGCGGATGTGTGCTCGGTGAACGGCCAGTGGATATGTTCATGTCGGCGTTTGAAAAAATGGGAGCCAAAATTTCACTGAATGATGAAATCTACACCGTTGAGGTAAATTCAAAAAAACTAAAAGGCGCTGAAATTTTTCTTCGTGTGCCAAGCCATACAGCAACTGAGACGATTATGATGGCCGCTGTACTTGCTGAAGGCACAACCGTTATTAAAAACTCCGCGATGGAACCAGAAATTGCAAACATTGCTGATTTTTTGAATTCCTGTGGCGCACAAATTGATGGAGCCGGTACGTCAACTATCACAATTACAGGAGGAGAACTTCTTTCGGCCGGTAAAAAAGTTTTTCACACAATCCCAGACAGGATTGAGGCTGGCAGTTTTTTGATATTGGCCGCTCTTGCTGGAGAAAATCTTTCTATAACTAACTGCAACCCGAAACATCTCGAGAGTTTGATCGATAGTTTGCAACACTCAAAAGTGCCTCTTCAGGTCGATAAAAATTCGATCACTGTAAAACTTGCACGGGACTTTAAGACATCTGATTTTAAATCTGCAAGTGTCAAAACTCATGAGTATCCCGGTTTTCCAACCGATCTGCAGGCGCCGATGGCAATCTTTCTCACGCAGGTAACTGGAGAGAGTAATGTTTTTGAAACTATTTTTGAAGGTAGATTAAATTACGCTGATGATCTAATCAAAATGGGTGCAAAAATAAATGTATGGAATCCACACACCATGACCGTCAAAGGCCCTTCAGCCCTAAAAGGCCGTGAACTCGATGGTCCGGATATTCGCGCTGGTCTGGCCTACATTCTTGCTGGGATAGTTGCTCGCGGACGCTCCGTCATCAATAATGTGCATTATGTTGATCGAGGGTATGAACGCATCGAGGAACGGCTCAAAGCTGTCGGAGTTGACATTGAACGGATCAGCAACTAAATTGCAATCATTCTGATGTTCTCAAGAACATCAGAATGTATCGGGTGCGGTTTATATGACATATCGTAAAAACTTATTTCTGTATATCCCTTATTCGTACGAATAAGGGATATACAGAAAATTTAAATAGTTATGTGATTTTAGAATGGAAGAGTGTGAGTCATAGTCTGGGTAACCTTTGTTTCCCAATCTTTTGGATCCAATTTAATTTCTTTTAGAACGTTTGCGTCCTTGTATTTTACATGGCCGTGCCTTTTAGCGTACTCGTAAAGCTCTAGTGTAATTTTTACATCCTCGAGACAATATTTTACAACCTTATCTTTTTCACCATTTCGCCACCAGACCACCGCTTCGAGACCTTGAGCGGTTTTGTTTTTGCCTAGAGTTGCTTCGGCGATATCGTCAAGTTTGATGCGTCTGCCAAGTGATGCTCGAATTTCCTTGAGAAGATCAAGACTTTTTATTTTTGTCAGGTCGCCCGGATAATATTTGTTAAGCAAGGGAATATCAAAATGGTCGGAGTTGTAGCCGATAAGCATGTCAGTTTTTTCCAAAATCGGCCAGAGTTTTTTTAAATCATCTTGAAAATAACTGGAGTATGAATCAGTTTCAGAGTCATGGATACAGACAACTGAGAGATCGAGCTTGCTCGGATCATTTGAACCTACATCCTGAAACAAATTCGAGGTTTCAATATCAAAAGTGACTTTGCGCATTGGATAGAAAGTTCTGCCCGGATTATTTCCTTACGGACAAAGGAAGATCGTGCGTCTCAAGAAAATCACGCATGGTGACATCACCCATGCCAAAACCTACGGTTGGAACAGGGTCAACACCAAAAATTTCTAGAAGATTATCATAACGACCGCCACCAAAGAGCGAACGGCGGTTTTCAGGGTTCGTGTCGAAAACTTCAAACACCATGCCGGTGTAATAATCAAAACCGCGGGTAAGTGTTGAGCTAAATTTTGTTTTAATACCTTTTTTTTCTAGGGCGCTGATTATTTCCTTTAATTCAGGGCTGTTGTCGATGGCCGCCTCTTTAAACGGAGTAGGGGAAAGCTTGTTCCATTCTGATTCAAATTCTGCCGCCTCCATTTTTTCCTTTTTGTCGAGTAAACCGAACATTCGGACGCCGTAGGTTTCCTGAAGAAGTTTTCTGGAATTAATCCGTATCTCAAAATCCTCATCTTTTGCACCAAATTCCTTCATGATTTTGTAGGCGAGTGAAATAATCTCGACTTCGGCCTCAATTCCAGAAATACCGAGAAGGTCACAGTTTAATTGCCAGTGCTCACGCTTGCGGCCGCGCTGAGGACGCTCATAACGAAAACAATTTGGAATTGAGTACCATCGGAGAGGGAATTTGAGAGATTTGCGTCGGCCCGCTACCATGCGAGCAAGGGAAGGGGTCATTTCAGGGCGGAGAGCGACATCTCGGTCACCTTTATCTTTGAATACATACATTTGAGCATTAACAAGCTCATCACCGGATTTCTGACGATACAATTCAGCAGGCTCAAGAAGAGAGGCAGTGTACTCCTGAAAATTAAATTGCTCGGCGACTTTTCGCCAAATACCAAAAATATAATTTTGCACGGCCATATCTTCAGGATAAAAATCTCTCACGCCCTTATATGGTTCGGTACTCAACGCATTCTCATTTTTTGTCATTACACTATTCTAGCAGAAGCTAGAAGTTCGGCAAAGATTTGTTTTAATGTCTCATGCGTGTCACGTGGTGACGTTAAACTGTAAGCACCATTTGGGTTATATATTGTGATAAAATAGTGAAATGGACATCTGGCACAGCATAGTATTGGGAATTGTGGAGGGGGTGACTGAATTCTTACCCATTTCATCGACCGGTCATCTTATTTTGGTTGGAGATTTTCTTAAAATTTCTCCCACTGATTTTACAAAAAGTTTCGATATTATTATTCAGCTTGGCGCAATTTCTGCTGTCATTATTTTATACTGGAAAACTTTGTGTAATGTGGAAATGATTAAAAAATTACTCGTTGCTTTTATTCCGACCGGTATTATTGGTCTCGCATTATATAAAACTGTTAAAACATATTTTATTGGGAACGAAGGTATCGTGCTTTTGTCTATGCTTGTTGGCGGAGTGGTTTTGATCGCATTTGAATTTTGGCACAAAAAATCAGAGATCGCTGTTTCTGAGGTCGGAGCGATTTCATATAGACAAGCGGTGGCAATTGGTTTATTTCAATCTATAGCGATTATTCCCGGAGTTTCTCGTTCCGCCGCGACTATTGTTGGGGGATTATTACTTGGGCTGAAACGTAAAGCGATTGTTGAGTTCTCTTTTTTGCTTGCAGTGCCAACGATGCTTGCTGCGAGTGGACTTGATTTGGTCAAGAATTATTCACTGTTTTCAGTTGATCAAATTGGAGTTCTAGCGGTGGGATTTGTGTTTGCACTTTTTACCGCCGGCTTTAGTATTAAATTTTTGCTTAGTTATATTCAGAATCACAATTTTATTCCATTCGGTGTGTACAGAATAATTGTAGCGTTTGTATATTTTTTTGTACTCTAAGGCTCGGCCTGTTTTTGTTTGACCAGGTTCGCTATTTTGTGTAGGCTTTGTTGAGCAGTTCCAAACAACAACTAGCCCCTGAAGGGAGGGCTATATATGCTACGAGATATTCCGGCGATTGAGATTCTTGGAACGGTGTTCCAGGATTTTGATCAGGGACAGACGGTTGAAATGTTGATTGATGACGCATATCAACCCGAAGGTGGTGATCACTTCAGGTGGTCCTGCGCGCAATTTATCGGGACGGCTGAAATTGTCGCATGTGGCGATTCCTCGAACGGTAGTGTCAGGTGTTGGGTTAAGAAGATCTCCTGATGAGTTTCCAGTTTTTATTCGCCACCGCGAGAGTTTCGGGGTGGTATTTTATTTGACGGACGAAGCAATTTTGTGTAATGTATGTTTAGCGGCTAACAATTGACATGAGCCTACGAAAGGAAGGCTTGATTATGAAAAAGGGTGGCCCCTTAATTCGCATCCCTACAAGTCGGCTGGCGGGATTTAATCGGGGTGGCAGTGTTAAGTTGGCCATCCCCGAACGGCACTCTCCTGAAAGAGGCGGTAAGCTTCCATGGTTAAGCACCGAGGCTGGTGGCACGGCATTAGTTATCTCGGTCGGCCTCTCTCATGACAGGCGCGTCAAAATTCGGGTTAGAAAAATTACTTAACCCGACTTTTCTACAGTCTGCCACCGCACTCTCGCGGTGGCATTTTATTTCCCAGTTTTACCCACGTCACCCCGTGGGCAAAATTGGGAATAAAAAACTCGGCACCGTGGGGTGACCGAGTGAGTGAAAAGCGTGTTCCGGCGAACCAAGCCCGAGGCGCAAGATGATTGATTGAAATCGCCGCGGGCTTGTTCGCCGGAAATAAATTGTAATTCCTTAAGGTTCGCCATCTTCCACTGCGGCATATTTGAATCGGGCCAGGTCCAGTCCAAGCAGGTTTTGCGTGTTCCAAAACTGTCTTGTTGCCGCGAAGCCGATGTGTCCGTAAGGGAAGTGAAATCCGACTACACCGAGGCGTTCGATCAGCAACAGATTGAAATGCGCCGAGTTAAGAACCGTCATATCAAATGCCTCGTTCGGCACATTGCACAAAATGAAGTGCTCCTGGTCTTGATCGTCACACAAATGTAGTCCGCTTTCTCGGAGCAGTCTCTCGAGGCAAGCAATTATGTGTGTTTCGGTCTCGAGGGGTATGTCAACCGCTGACAGATTGATGACGGTTTGATTTCTTTTTGTTCTTTGTGCCATCCAGTCGCGAATGGTTTCAACCACGGCTCTGTCAAGTTCAGGCGCGCAGGCAAGGGAAGGTGCAGTGCTCATTTGTTTTAACTGTTTAGGTTTCTTGTTCAATGTTCAGAGATGTTTGTCTGATCTCTATTGACGGATAATATGGGCTTTTCTTACTCTACTTTTTCCCTACTCGTTTTTGCGCAGGTTTCTTTTTTTATTCGCGATTCCAATCGTCGTATCTCTTTGCGGATTTTTCTGATATAATTCATGTATTAATAATTTACTATATAAAATTATGGCAAAAGGAAATGATGCTCGTAAGAAGGAAAAGAAGAAACCTAAAAAGCAGAAATAAATTTTATAAAAAATATGGCAAAAAGAGCATCACAAGATATTAAAAACAAAACATCTCGTTCTAGGAAGACCAAGAAGCGCTTGGCCGCGAAACGTGTCATGTTGGCCGCTAAAAAGAAGAGGTAATTAATGCATCAAACAAAAACAGGCCGTCCCGAGTTTCTCGAGGTGCGGCCTGTTTTTTGTTGACCGGTTTTGCTCTTTTGTGTACTCTATATTCCAGCAGTTCAAAACAACAACTAGCCCCTGGAAGGAGGGTTTATAAATGAGAACAAGTATTCCAGATGTTCAGATTTTGTTACATCAACTTCAGGAATTTCGGCTTCAGAGAACAGTAAAGGTTCTCATTCCGGCGAATTGTAATCCTGAACCGGGGGATCGATTTACATGGTTATGTGAAGAGCCCAAATCCAGGGGGATCGGTGAAATCGAGATATCCGGCACAGCGACTGATGGGGTTGTCGAATGTTATGTGATCAATGTGCCCTGATCAGCCTTGCCGCCGTCTTAAGTTTTTCTCCTGCCATCGCGAAACTCTTGCGGTGGCATTTTCTTTTTCCCAATTTTTCCCACGGGACCCCGTGGTTGATAAATTGAGGACGTCGCACATACCTCCTTTCCCATTGTGCGACGCTAACCAGGTAGTCTTTAATCTTTTAATTTTTCATTTAGTGTTATACACACGGCGCTTATCCACAGTTGCATTATTTTTGTTACGGGTGTTTAATAACAAATGAGCCCTTCGCTGATTGAAAATCAGTAATAGGGAAGTCAAGCGAACAACCGAGCCGTCACAGGCTCATCACACACATGAAAAAACTCGAACCGCAGTTCATCACCGCTGGTGCCTCCCTGCAGCCGATCAATGAAGTCCTCGGCGCGAATCTGGGCATGCCGGCGAAGAACAACTACTCCTGCGTGGCCCCCGAGAAGAAGTGGTGACCGCGGAGGTTGGTTAGAATGATTCCAGCATACAGACTCCCTAATCCCTTTGCATACGTGCCTTGGGAAACCTATAGTTTGTAAGGCTTACGGCGCATCGATTTGCATGCCCGATTAGCGCGAAGCGAATATCTGCCGCCTCCAGTAATACGCCGCTGTACCCCAAAGACCCTGCTTGTCAGGTTCTACGGGTACAGCGGCGTTCCCATTTATATTTTTCCGGTCTTTGTAGTCCTACCAAAATTATGCTTTAATTGGAGCCTATTTAGTATTAACTAGAATTCATTGGTTTGGATGCAGTTCGCGGCGCACCCGAGCATTGAGACCAAGCTGTACTTTTAGTACTGCGCGGGAGCAAGCGGAGGGTGCAACAAAGAAATGCGCCGAACCGATGAATTCTAAACATATGAATTACGATATAAAAGATATCAATCTAGCTCCGAAAGGAAAATTAAGAGTTGAGTGGGCCGAGCGAGACATGCCGGTTTTGAGGCAAATTCGGACACGATTTAAAAAAGAAAAGCCTCTCAAGGGCATCACGCTCGCGGCCTGTCTTCATGTCACAACCGAAACAGCCAATCTCGCTATCACCCTAAAGGAGGGCGGTGCGAATGTTTTTTTATGTGCCTCAAATCCACTTTCTACTCAGGATGATGTTGCCGCATCGCTTGTCAAAGATTTTGGTATTCCCACCTTTGCGATTAAAGGCGAAGATAGCGCAACTTATTTTAAACATATAAACGCAGTACTTGATGTCAACCCAACTCTCACCATGGACGATGGCGCCGATCTCGTATCAGAACTTCACAAAAATCGCACTAAACAACTAAAAAGTATTGTTTGTGGAACCGAAGAGACCACCACCGGTGTTATTCGTTTGAAATCTTTGGCCGAGGCGGGGAAATTGAAGTTTCCAATTCTCGCTGTGAATGAGGCCATGACCAAACACTTTTTCGATAATAGATATGGAACAGGGCAGTCAACCATTGATGGAATAATTCGCGCTACGAACCGCCTTGTAGCTGGATCAAATTTTGTGGTCGCTGGGTACGGCTGGTGTGGACGAGGGCTTGCAAGCCGAGCCCATGGGCTCGGAGCACATGTGATTGTGACCGAAATTGATCCAGTGAAAGCGCTTGAAGCAAATATGGACGGTTTTCAGGTGATGCCGATGCGCGAGGCCGCAAAGATTGCCGATTTTATTTGTACTGTCACGGGTAATCGATCCGTGGTTGGTGCAAAAGAGTTCGCAGTTATGAAGGACGGTTGTATTATTTCAAATTCAGGACATTTTGATGTTGAGCTTGATTTGAAAGCGCTTGCAAAAATGGCCAAATCTCGTCGGCCAATTCGTGACTTTGTTGAAGAGTTTGTGCTGGCCTCAGGTGCCCGTGTGTATGTTTTGGGAGAAGGCCGTCTAGTAAACCTGGCCTCTGCCGAAGGTCACCCAGCATCTGTGATGGATATGAGTTTTGCTAATCAGGCCCTTGGTGCTGAGTATATGCTCAAAAACGCTAAAACATTTAAGCCACAGGTTTATGTTATTCCTGAGGTTGTGGATCGTGAAATTGCCGCACTTAAGTTGGCCTCGCTTGGAGTTACGATTGATACACTGACCGCAGAACAAAAGAAATATCTTGGTAGTTGGGAAGAGGGAACAGCCTAGATAATTATCAATAACCAAGAAACAAGCTCCAAACAATATCTAATGATCAAATTCTAAACGGGAGACGATTTTGTGATTGAATATTGTAGATTGAAGTTTGTTTGGTTATTGTTTCTCGGTGTTTGGTTATTTTAAGAGGGTTATAATTTTTTTGATCTATGGAAAAAAGAGCTCTTGTGATTGGTTCTGTTGCATATGATGTTATTTTCGATATTCATGGGCAGATAAAAAATAATATTGTGGTGGAGGGTGGAAAAGCCGGGCGGCAGAATTTGATGTTTACCGCCAAGATGAAGCAACAGCATTACGGTGGTGCGGGCGCTAACATCGTTTATGGTCTTGGACAGCTCGGTGTTAAACCGATTCTTTTTTCGTCAGTTGGGCAGGATTTCAAGCCACATTTTCACGCACATTTGAAAAAGAATGGTGTGGATATTCGCGTTCATACTGAGAAGAAAAACTGGACTGCAACTTATTACGGTATGTCAGACGAGGTGAAAGAGCAGATTGGCGTGTGGCAACCGAATGCACATGACTTGCTCGATACAGTTTCGGTCGCAGATCATTTGGACAAAAAAACCTTAAAAAATGTGTCGGTGGCGCTCGTACATGGCAAGCCGTCTATTCCGTTGCGACACATGTCGGAAATTCGAAAAATTCTTGGTAAGAGTGTCAGCATTATTTTTGATCCGGGTCAGAACATGGCTCTTTATGAGAAAGAGGTTTTTGAAAAGTGTTTAGCGTTTGCTGATATTTTTATTGTAAATGATGTCGAGCTTGGTCAGGCACTTAAGATCCTGAGGTGCAAGAAGGATGATATTTTCACTTTTGGTGTTAAAGCGATTATTGAAACAAAAGGTGCAGATGGTAGTGTTATATTTGAGAAGGGCAAAGCAACAGCTATTCCAGTGCGCAAGCCCTCGCAGTTGATAGAAACAACAGGTGCCGGAGATGCATACCGCGCAGGGTTAATGTACGGCCTACTTGAGGGTCTAGACCTGGCTAGGTCAGCACGTATTGGCTCATATTTAGGCTCGAAAAGCGTGGAAACACTTGGGGCACAGACATACAGGGTGAGTCAAAAGGATTTAAAATAGATCCTATTGGTAGTACAATGGTGGTTACTATGCACACAAAAAATCCCACTACAATTGTGGTTTTTGGGGCTACCGGCGATTTATTTCGAAAGAAAATTGCTCCAGCTCTGATCAATTTATATGTTTCGGGCCAACTGCCGAATTTTTTTCGTGTGGTCGCTTTTACGCGCAGACCTTGGAGTGATGGTGAGTTTCGTAATTTTTTGAAGGAGATCCTGGATGCTGAGATGCCATTAGTTTCCCCCGAGGTAAAAAAAGTGCTGTTGGATAACACCTATCATGTATCAGGGGAGTTTGAATTGTTCTCTAGTTATGAAAAGGTGGCTGAGTTGTTATCTAGGATTGATACAGAAGCGGGCGTGTGTAGTAACAAACTCTTTTATGTGTCCACTCCACCTGCTTTTTACGAGACAATTTTGAAGCATGTCTCCGATTCTGGGCTCGCTATTCCATGTGCGCTAGCAAAAACTGCAGACGAGGCGGGCTGGACACGAATTTTGATAGAAAAACCATTTGGAAGCAACTTAGATAGTGCACTCAAGCTAGACAAAATGCTCGGTAAGCTTTTTACCGAAAGCCAAATTTTTAGAATTGACCATTATTTGGCAAAAGAGACTGTTCAGAATATTTTGTCTTTTCGATTTGCAAATGCTTTGTTTGAGCCAGTATGGAATAATAAATATATTGATCGAGTTGAGATAAAATTACTCGAGAAGAGCGGTGTTGGAACTCGAGGTGCTTCCTACGAGGCTGTCGGTGCCCTACGGGATGTTGGGCAAAACCATGTACTTCAACTTTTGGCACTATCTGCCATGGAGAACCCTGTTTCTTCTAGCGCGCAAGCATTACGAAAGAAGAGGGCGGAGGCGTTGACCAAATTTAAGTTGGCTACGGGTAAGAATGCTCTAGTGGTTCGTGCTCAGTATGATGAGTACAGGAATGAAAATGGTGTTTCGAAAGACTCAGAAACAGAAACTTATTTCAAAGTACAATTAACTTTGAACAATCATCGTTTCAGGGGGGTACCATTTATTATTGAGAGTGGTAAGGGTTTGGTCGAGTCTAAGGTTGAAATTGTTGTTTATTTTAAGCAGGCCTTTCCTGGATTGTGCCCAGCTGGAGTATGTCCATTTCCAGGCAACATGATTATTTTTAGAGTTCAGCCGGACGAGCATATTTCTCTTGCATACTGGGCTAAAAAACCGGGGTTGGATTTTGCATTGGAATCAAAAGAGCTTGCGTTGACTAAGGCGGCGTCCGCTGCGGTTGGCGATGCTCTTGGTGCCTATGAACGGGTGCTTATTGATGCGATCCGTGGCGATCAAACCCTTTTTGCCTCAACGGACGAGGTGATAGCTCAATGGAAGATTACTCAGGATATTTTCAAAAAGTGGACAAAAAACGAAATTTTGAAGTACCCAAAGGGTACAACACCTAATTTCTAGTATATTTTTACAAAAAATCTGTTAAAATTACCTCATGCTGAAAGAATTTTTAATGAAAAAGATGCTTCAGACGAAGCTCGGAGATATCCCGGAGGCAGAACGAGCAAAAATACTCGCAATGGTAGAGAAGAATCCCGCTCTATTCGTGAAAATTGCTGAGGAGATTAAGGAAAAATCAAGAGGAGGTAAGGATCAGATGGCAGTGGCGATGGAGGTGATGAAAGGCCATGCCGATGAGTTTAAAAGTCTTATGTAACCTACAGATTTGGCGCACTTCATTGTTGCGAGCTCGTTTGCTCCCGCACTGTGTAAGCACACAGTTTGGTCGCAAGCTTCGCTCGCGCCTCGAATTGCATCCAAATCTATAAGTTAGATATAATACACAGACATGCGTACCAAGAAAATTTTTATCTTGCTCGGTCACCCAAACAAGAACACTCTAAGCGGTTCTTTTGCGGATGCTTATGAGAAAGGGGCAAAGGAAGCCGGACACGAGGTGCGTCGTACTAATATTGGCGATATGTCTTTTGATCCAGTTCTGCACAAAGGATACAAAGAGATGCAGGTGCTTGAACCAGATTTGCTGAAATTTCAAGAGGATGTCCGCTGGGCCGATCATTTTGTGATTTTCTACCCAAGTTGGTGGTCTACCATGCCTGCGCTTCTCAAAGGATTGTTTGATCGTACTTGGTTGCCACGTTTTGCGTTTCAATTTAAGAAAGAGGGAATTGGTGCTGGATATTTTTGGACCAGACTAATGAAAGGCAAGACCGCTCGTGTGTTTGTAATGTCAGACTCCAGCCCTTTAATGGCTCGATTTATTTTCGGTGATACCACGAATGAAATCCGCAAGTGTATTTTGTGGTTTGCCGGTTTTTCTGTAAGTATTAAAAAAGTTGGTCCACTAAAATTTATTTCGGAACTAGCCGCCGCCGAGTGGAGGCATCGGTTTGAACATTGGGGGAGTAGGGCGAAATAGTAGCTAGTAATTAGTAGTTAGAAAATAGATAAAAAAATCCCCCAGCGCAAGGGCTAGGGGGGGCAGATGAGGGAACAATTCAAGGCAGATTGAAATTGATGCTCCGGATTTTGATTCCGGAATCCTCGATTTTTGGTTTTAGGAACTCCAGCACTAGTTTACGGAACTCATTCTGCTGTTCACTGCGCAAGGGATTGTTGAACTTTGCCAATTCCCGGCTGTGAGCAAACTGGAAGTCGAAGAGTTGCATTTCCACGAATTTTTCTGCTTTCGTGAAGCCACCTTCCTTCCAGATTCGAACGAAACCTGAGACATTTGGGACGGTCTGGATTTCGATCGTGTAGCCGATCCTCATGACCTTGGGATTTTCGGTGATCGGACTGACCGACATCTTGATGGTGCTCACACTCGGGGCGAAGGAAACCATGTCACGGTATCCGTTCAGGCGCCACTCAACACTCTCGCTGTGTGGCACGTATTCATCATGCCGGAAGATTCGAGCAACCTTTCCCTGCCCATTTGTGACGAGTGTGTATGCAGGGATCAGGTCGTGTCGATTATGGAACATTGCCTCAGCAATGACACCGAAGCCAATCGTTACCACCAAGGAGGCAAAGAAAATTTTGCCGAGCCTAAAGAGTTCACGTCCGGTCACCACCTCCCGATCACACCAAGTGCTGAAGGAGCCTTTTGGAGCGTCGGTCGCAGTCGCGATTACTTTGGCTTGTTTTTCCAAACGCCTGGCCACCAACCACCTGTAAGAGAACAGAATGGGCAGACCGAAGACGCAGAGCAGGTAGCTCGTGGGACCATTGTCGAAGAGCCACTCACGGATTGCAAGGATCAGGTTCATAGATTGCTCACTTTTGTTCAGGGTGTATTGTTTACCGACTTTCTGTATACGACATTACCACAAACTTTCTGTTTTGTTAACGTTTTGGTCTGTAATTAAAATTTATACTAGATACTAAATACTATTTAATATATACTCTCGGGATGTCTCTTTCAATTGGAATTGTGGGATTGCCGAATGTGGGGAAATCCACGCTTTTTAACGCGCTGACTAAAAAAAGCGTTCCGGCTGAGAATTACCCGTTTTGTACCATTGACCCATCGGTGGGTGTGGTGGCTGTGCCGGATGAACGGCTCGGGAAACTTTCTACTTTTTCCAAATCAAAAAAAACCGTGCCGGCGGCGGTGGAATTTGTTGATATTGCTGGACTGGTGAAAGGTGCATCAACAGGCGAGGGTTTAGGTAATCAATTTTTGACCAACATCCGCGAAACGGATGCGATTGCCGAAGTGGTCCGAATTTTTGAAGACGCAAATGTGATTCATGTCGATGGGAAAATTGACCCACTTTCTGATATCGAGGTTATTAATCTTGAATTAATTTTGGCGGATTTGCAGACGGTGACAAAGAGATTGAATGGTCTTGGCCGAGATGTGAAGCGGGGCGACAAGCAGGCGGTGCTTGAACATTCAGGGCTGACAAAGGTGGAGGTGGTGCTTTCGGCAGGAAAACTTGCCCAGACCGCTAAATTAGATGATCTTGAGGTGCCATCTGCTAAACAGCTTCAGCTTCTGACTATGAAGCCGATCATGTATATTTTGAACAAAAAAGCTGGCGGAAAAAATTTGGATGAAATGAAGGATGAGCGATGGACGAAGCTCAAGGCGTTTTTGATGGCCTCCGGTTACAAGTGGTGTATTGTGGATGCTGGCATTGAAAATGATCTCAAGGATTTTGAGGCCGGAGAAAAATTGCAGATGCGCAACGATTTGGGTGTGAAGGACGATGGTATCGACAACCTTATTCAAAAAGGGTATGAACTTTTAGATTTGATTACCTATTTTACGACAGGCGAGGACGAAACACGGGCGTGGACGATCAGGCGAGGATGGACTGCGCCGGAGGCCGGCACGGCGATTCACGGTGATTTTAAGGAAAAATTTGTGCGAGCGGAAATTATTGAATGGGATAAATTGCTTACGGCGGGATCATATCCTGCGGCGTGGGAAAAGGGGTTGGTCCGTACAGAAGGGAAAGAGTATGTTGTGAAAGACGGTGATGTAATTGAATTTAAAATTTAGCAAAACTTTCAATCGGTCCATTTCTTTGTTGTGAACTGAACTTGATTTAGGAAGTTTTTGATACACAATTTGCGCCATGGCGTAAATATGAAAATCGGCCGTCTAAGTCTGTAGATTTAGACGGCCGATTTCATTCAAAGGCTCCGGGTTTTCAATAAAAAATACCCGACCAGACTAGCTGGGCGGGTTTTCGAGCAGGAAAATTGCTACGCGATAGCGGTCGGCGATGTGCTTGCCGAGCGATTCGAGAATCATTCTCGGTTGCGTCCTTGCGCATTCAACACTGCACTCCATCTGGTGCGATTCAATCAAAAGATGTTTGGGCAAATGCACGATTAGAGCGGCAGCAAATTTTCGTGCCTTTTCGTGTGGAGAAACCACAATCACAGGTGCGTGATTTCCAATTCTAGCGATTTCCTGAGGTGCGAGTAAGATTCTTGTCGGAGAAGTCCGCGGCTCCTCATCACGCTCTCGTGCCTTTCTCATCTCGTGGACTACATCAATGATCCAAAAGGTAACAGGTGGCTTTTTCACGCGTAATTCGGGTTCAGTTTTCTGACCCCATAATTGCACTATTATAAGAGATGTCAAGCAATTTTATTTTTCTAATAAAAAAGGCGCGGAATTAAGTTCCGCGCCTGGTGATTATTTGCCCTTGAGGGCGTCGGACTAGCCGTTGTCGCCGATGGCTTCGACGGGGCAACCTTCCTTGGCCTCCCTGCACTGGGCCTCTTCCTCAGGTGTCTCGGGCTGCTTTTTGACGATACTGTAGCCACCATCATCGTAGCGGGTGAAGTTTTCAGGTGCCGTGTTTCGGCACAGGTCGCAGTCAATGCATTGGTTGTCCACGTAGTATTTTCCGGTGACGTTCTGCTCGTATTGGTTGGCTATGTCAGCCATAATTTGCCTTTCGTTTGGCCACAGTGGGCCAGGTTTTGTTCAGCTCAAAATATGCTACCACAAAAAAAGAAAATGCACAGTCCGGGAGGGACTGTGCATTTAGGGCGAGGTCTCTGGGAACCAAAGGTTCAAATCGGTAACTTTGCTCATGCGTTCGAGCATTGTCTTGAAATCAACTCCGGATGCCATTGCCCTTTCGGTGATTATTTCAATCAGGACGTCACTAGGGGCTAACGCAGTATCCCTATCCAGTTTTGGCTGGGTTCCGTCACAAATTGCCTCGTAGGCTTCTGGTCCAAGGCCCTTTTTGAGCTGGAGGAGGACACCGAGGTGATCTGGCGGATCTTGAGGCTTTGCCCTACAAGCCATCTCACCTTCCTTCACGCAGGCGAGGCAGAGAGGGGTAGCTGTTGGCCGTTGCAACAAAAAACTATCGGCATGTCCACGTTCGCACATAGTTTGCCCTTTCGAAAGGAGTTTTGGAGATCGAGGCTGTTTGGATGATTTCCAAACTGCTGTTCTCTAAAGTCTTATTATACAGTAAAGGCCGTCGGAATAACAACTGTGTATAACCGCCCGATTCATATCGGCGAGCTATGGTCGTATGACCGCAACCGCCCGATTCATATCGGCGAGCTATGGTCGAATGACCGCAAGCCGTGAGCGAAGTGAACGGACCTGTCATCGCATGATGGCAACCGCCCGATTCCTATTCCGACGAGCGAGGAGCGCGTGGGAAATTCTGATTTCACACAGCGTCCGAGTCGAAGTCGGAACAAAGGGTTCAATACCCTTTATCGGCGAACTATGGTCGGTGACTATAAGTTTTCCATGTAATTTTGGTCTATTATAAGCGTCTTAAAGCCATATGATATAATAGAAAAGCATCGGGTATTAAAAGCTTGCTAAATTACTACAACATATGGACCAATCAACAAAGATGACCCCCAAGGATTTTTTTCTCAATCTCGGCGTAGTAATTACACTTTACACTAGTGCGGTTACTTTTCTAACACTTTTGTTTGAAATTATAAACAGAGTATTCCCCGACGCGCTCAACCAGGGCTATTACTCATACGGCTATTATTCTTCCGGTATTCGCTTCGCCATTGCGTCCCTTGTCATTATGTTCCCGCTCTGCATTGCGCTTTCGGTTTTGAATAATCGTCAAGCGGTCTTGGTTCCAGAAAAAAAGAAGCTCGCGATACGACGCTGGCTTTCCTATGTTACGCTTTTTCTTGCATCGCTTGCAATCGCGATTGACCTAATTACACTCATCAATATGTTTCTCGGCGGGGAGATTACAGCCCGCTTTGCCTGGAAAGTGATTGCAGTGCTTGTCGTGTCCGGCATTATTTTTGGCTATTATATTTTTGATCTCAAGCAAGAGGGAACGGTTGGAAATGCAGCGAAAGGTTTTACTATCGGGGTCTCGCTCGCCGTCCTTATCGGAATTATCGGCGGATTTTTTATAATCGGCTCACCTTTGACCCAACGGATGCGACTCCTTGATGAGCGCCGCGTGAGTGATTTACAGAGCATTCAATGGCAAACGGTTAATTTTTGGCAAAAAAAGGCAGTGCTTCCAAAAACTCTGGCTGATCTAAATGATTCAATCTCTGGCTACAGTGTTCCAGTAGATCCGAGTACAAGCGCTCCGTACGAATATCAAGCGTCTGGCGTGACTGATTTCAAACTTTGCGCAACCTTTGATCTTTCAACAGAGGCAGTAAACAGCAAAGATTATTTGACGAAGGATGGCCGTGGAGGTGTCTATTCAACGGCATATCCAGCTATGGAGATGTACCCGGGCGGTGTTCAAGAGACCTGGAATCACACTAAGGGCAGAACTTGTTTTGATAGAAAGATTGATCAGGACCTATACCCAGTTAGCAAGACTGTTCCGAGATAAACGAAACCTCTGTAAATGACGCATTTCGTTGTCGCACTGCGCAAAATATCTTTCGATGTACAGCCAGTACATCTCGCTTTATTTTACTTGTGCTCCTAGAACTGCATTCATTTACAAAGGTTCTAACGAAACTCGAATGCAAAAAAGCCCCCGGTCGCTTTGCGACCGGGGGCTTTTTTGCTAGACTACTCTTTGTACTATGAAAGATTACAACCATAAAAAAATTGAGCCAAAGTGGCAGAAATATTGGGAGAGTAAAAAACTAAACCAAGCCAAAGAAAATTCGAAAAAGAAAAAGTTTTACGGCTTGATTGAGTTTCCCTTCCTCTCGGGTGAAGGGCTTCATGTTGGACATATCCGCTCGAATACGGCGATGGATATTATTTCCCGTAAACGACGAGCCGAAGGGTACGAGGTTCTCTACCCGATCGGTTATGACGCTTTTGGCTTGCCTATTGAAAACTTTGCCATAAAAACCGGAAAGGCTCCGGCCTCGATAGTCAAAAATCTTAGCAGTGTTTTTGAGCGACAGCTTAGGTCTCTCGGTTTTTCGTTTGATTGGTCAAAACAAGTAAATACATCTGATCCTGCCTATTACAAATGGACGCAGTGGATTTTCTTGAAATTTTTGGAAAAAGGATTGGCTTACAAGAAAAAGATGGCGATTAATTGGTGTCCAAAGGACAAAATCGGCCTTGCCAACGAGGAAGTGGTGGATGGTTGCTGCGAAAGGTGCGGGACTGCGGTGGAAAAACGCGAAAAGGAACAGTGGATGCTCGCAATTACAAAGTACGCCGATCGGCTTGATCGTGACCTTGATGCGAAGAAAATTTTGATTGGTACTAGGAATCCCGCAAAGGTCAAAATGATGAAGGCATGTTTAGCGGGTGTTTCCGGTATCGAATTGCTCTCACTCGATGATATTCCCGCTGTCGATGACAGTGCGCTTCACGAGGGCGATGACTTTCTTGCGAATGCCAAAATGAAGGCTGAGTTTTATTTCAAAAAAACTGGTATTCCAACGATTGCTACTGACCACATTCTTTGGATTGAAAAATGGCCAGAAAATAAGGGGTTCATGGTTCATGTAAGAAAACATGCAAATCCCGACAGTCCTCGGGCCACTGATGACGAACTTATCGCATTTCTTAAGAAATTTTTGAAAACGGTCGGTGGATCGTCAAGGGCCAATTTCCATTATGGTTTTGCCTACGCGGACGACGCAGGCACGATTGTCGCCGACGAAGTACCTGGAAACTATATTCTTCAAGATAAAGAGCAGGCTAAAAAGTATTGGCCAGGCTACCCAACCGAGGCCTTGTTAAAGGACGCTGAAACTGGCGTATTCAAGGCGGATCAGCCAGATGATGTGCGATACAAAAAAATTATTACGTTTCTTCAGGAAAAATTTGTTGTCCGAATGCTTAAAGGGGCTGGTGGTGTTGATTATCTTGAGCGTATTAAAACCCAGCAGAAAAATTGGATTGGGCGGAGTGAGGGGGCGGAAATAGAATTTCGAATCACGAATCACGAGTCACGAATAAAAGTTTTCACGACTCGTCCCGACACGCTTTTTGGAGCTACATATTTAGTTTTAGCGCCGGAACATCCGTTAATTAGGGAAATTGAAAATAAAATAACCAACAAGGAAGAAATACTACGATATATCGTAGTATCGAAAAAGAAAGGAGAGGTGGAAAGGACAGCTCTCGATAAAGAAAAAACCGGAGTTGAACTGAAGGGTGTAAAGGCACTCAATCCAGCCAACCAGGAGGAAATCCCAATTTTTGTCGCGGACTATGTTCTGGGCGATTATGGAACTGGCGCGATTATGGCGGTGCCGGCTCACGACGAACGGGATTTTGAATTTGCAAAAAAGTTTAACCTGCCGATCAGGCAAGTGATCTCGCCCTTGTTTGTTGATCCAACAAACCCCCCACAGTCTGGATTTAGAGAGGTAGTGAGGGAAACAGTAATTGTTTTTTTAAGAAATAAAAAAGATAACACATACGCATTGTTGGACTGGCACGGCAGTCTCTCGGGGATCACGACGACGGTTATGGGTGGTGTAGAGGCCGGACAAACGCCCGAAATGGCGGCGCAAAAAGAAATACAGGAGGAAACCGGCATTCTCAACGCTTATTTGGTCAGAAAAATGCCATGGGTTACTGATGCCAAGTATTGCGCTTCCCACAAAAAGGAAAATCGCCACGCTAAAGCCACTACGCTTTTCTATGAGGTTGATAATTTAGACTCTCAGGGAAAAATCGAGGAAAGAGAGCAGAAAATCCACACCCTTGTTTGGGTTCCACAAGCTCAAGTACGTGAGAAATTAGTCCCCGTTCATCAAAAATTTCATTGGGATCAGTTG
>JBBTUO010000037.1:0-3618 GCA_038063715.1 Patescibacteria group bacterium
TTTTTCTCCTACAGCCAACCCAACATTCCCTGGCAAAGTCCATGGCGTAGTCGTCCAAGCAAGAAAATACGTATCCTCTTTAAATTTTGAATCTTTGATCTTCAACTTTACGGTAACCGACAAATCTTTCACATCCACATACCCCTGTGCGAGTTCGTGCGACGACAATCCAGTACCACAGCGCGGACACCACGGCACTACTTTGTAATCTTTGTAGAGTAATTTTTGCTCGTGAACTTTTTTCAAAATTGCCCACAGCGATTCCACATAATTTGCCTCGTATGTAATATACGGATTATGTAAATCGATCCAATGACCGGAACGTTCGGTAAAAGCTTCCCATTCTTTGACATACTTCCACACGCTCTCCCGGCATTTTTTGTTGAATTCATCAACACCGTAAATTTCAATTTCTTTTTTTGATTTCAAACCTAATTCTTTCTCAACAGCAAGCTCGACAGGGAGCCCGTGAGTGTCCCATCCGCCCTTTCGGCGCACATGAAAGCCCTGCATAGTTTTGTAGCGCGGAATGGCATCCTTAAAAGCTTTGGCTTCAAGATGATGAATGCCCGGTCTACCGTTCGCTGTTGGCGGCCCTTCAAAGAAAACAAACTCACCTTTTGGCGAGGGCTTATCAAGCGATTTCTCAAAAATCCCCCTATCTTTCCAAAATTTGAGTATTTCTGTCTCTTTTTGAGCTAATGTCTTTTTTTCGTCTGCCATACAATGAGAATATGCCAATTCTAGCATTTTTTAGAGTAGTTACAAAAAAGAACCCTCGAGTCGTAACTCAAGGGTTGAATGTTAGTGGCATGTCATTCTTAACCAAAAAACTAATCCACACGATAGAGCAAGCGACCCGGAGCTGCGATCTGTGAATTTGAGTCATAACGATCCCATGGTTCGACAACTCGCTTCCAAAAAGGAACCATGTCCCAATTGTCTCCCTTCTGAATCTGCCAACCCATGTCGACAGCTTTAAACGCCACCCTTGTGTTGAGTGTCACAAGAAACGTAGCGCTTCCCACAGGGCGATTCTCATATGCAGTTTTGAGCAGATCTCGGCAGGAAAATGTCCCCCGTTTTTCTGGATGGATCCAAATCGTTCCAATCTCAAACCAATTGGGGTCAGCAGTATCCCAAAGAGCAACAAATGCAACGATATTTTCATACCCACCCAGAGTTTTTGTAAAAGCTCTGCGAGCAGCATGGAGCTCGGCAAGTTTTGCTGGAGTTATCCTTTTTTGTAACAGATGTGGCTCTTTTCGCAACGCCTCAACGAGTTTATCCCACTTTGTGTTTTTTTTCATAACTGACTTTTTTCTATTGAGTTTATTGAATTTTCAAAGAACAAAAAGACCGACCCTACTTTGGAGCAGTCTTTATGTAAAAAGAAAAACGGCCCCACTCATTCAAGGCCGCCTTTCGGTATTCGATATAATTGTTTAGGAGAAAAATCAAACAACGCAAACCAGCCTCAAATATTGATTTGAGCCGGTGCGACGAACTGCAATATTTATTGATTTAAATGTCATATCCTATAAGCCTATAATAACAGATTACAAATTATTGTCAAACAAACCCTATTTCGAGCCCTAAAATAACTTTAAAGGCTCAGTGGCTACCGCTGATCCTTTAAAATAAAAATCCCTTTCGGGCTCACCGCCCCAACTTTCTTAATTTGGGGCGGTGTCGGCGAGAGAGCTTTGTTTTGGAAAAGCCTTGCACAGGTCGACGGGCCGAGCAGAGCAACTTTTCAGCAGAAAAGTATGCGTGCTTTGCCAAAATAATGCGAGCGAGTTTACATTTTATTCGGAGCATCGATACCCAACAGCCACAGACCATTTTTCATCACAATAGCAAAAGCAGACGTGAGAGCGACTTTGTAAGGAGAATTTGAATCGGTGGCATCAACAATTTTGTTTTTAGCGTAGTAACTATTGAAAGCTCCGGAAAGTTCGATCAGATAGGTTGCAACAAAGTGTGGGGAGTATTCATCTCCAGCACGCTTAACCACTTCGGGGAAACGAGGGAGAAGGCGTTCGAGAAGAGAAATCTCGACTTGTGCCCCGGCCGCCGCGGCCGGGGTTGGCTTAATCCCCTCCTGTTTTGCCTTTTCCAAAATAGAATGCGCTCGGACATACGAGTACTGCAAGTATGGTCCGGAATCACCCTCGAACGAAATTGATTTCTCAAAATCGTAAATAATATCGCTCCCGATCGCCTGCCGCAAAATCGAATACTTGATCGCACCAATCGCCACCGCTTCCGCAATTTTATTTTTCTCAAATGTCTCTAGTTCCCTCGCTTCAAGCTTTTGATGCACCATTGCCTCAACAGACGAGATGAGCGATTCTCCCGTAATGACATTCCCTTTTCGTGACGACATCTTGCCTTCGGCAAACCGAAGCATGCCGTGAGCAACGTGACGTGTCCGTTCAGCCATTTTGGTATGAATGTGGCGCATAGCTTCAAGAACCACTTTAAAATACTCGCTCTGCTCATTAGCAGTCACCACAATCGAAAGGTCAGGATTAATCTCTTTGAATTTTCGCTTTGTAAGGCCCAGCTCTTTTGTCTCATAAGTTGGCAAACCTTGGGAGCTAATAAACACCCGGGTATGCAAACCGTGCTTGTCACCTCGAAAAACTACCGCCCCTTCGCTCACTTCAAAAACATTCTGGGTCACATAGTCTTTAACAATTTCTAGTCCGACAGGAGCAACTTCGCTTTCAAAAAAATAGTGATCAAATTTTGTGCCGAGTTTTTTGTACAAAAATTCAAAGTGCTTCAAACTTTCCGCTCGCCCTTTGTCATATAATGCCTGGATTTTGCTGTCTGACTTTTCAAATATTTTTTTGTTAAGCGCATCAATTTCGTGTTTCGCTCCCGGATCATCTTCGTACTCCTTGTTGCCGAAAGCGTAGGCTTCGCCAAGATACCCAACATAATCGGCCTTTTCCGGTAGGCGCGTCATGCCGTAAATGGCCTTAGCCACGTGAAGTCCTACGTCCCCTTGATAGCAAGCCCGCACAACCTTGGCACCCTGAAATTGTGAAAGGCGTGAAAGTGATTCCCCGATGGCATTCGACATCAGGTGACCGATATGAAAAGGCTTAAATGGGTTTGGGTCGGTATACTCAAAAAGCATCGTCTTACCCTTGAGAGCTGAATCCTGACCGAAATTTTCTCCATCTTTCAAAACAACAGACACCTCCTTTCTAAAAAACTCGGGTGAAAGATATAGATTGATGAACCCCGGCCCAGCGATTTCTAGTCGCTCAACCTCCTTTGGTTTATTCTTTTCAAGCTCGGCCAAAATCTTCTCCGCAAGATCACGGGGCTTCATTTTTAAAGTCTTTGCATGAACAAGAGCGATGTTCGTTGAAAAATCCCCATGAGAAATTTCATCGGGATGCTCCAGTGGGACATGCTGAGCAACTATCGATAATTCATTCAAAGCCTTTTTAACCAAATTTTGTATTTTTTCTTCAATCATAAATCTAACATCTAATGTCTATCGTCTATTTCTTCCCAGTGCTCCCAAACTGCCCCATTCCCCTACTCGAATCGGCGAGCGTGTCAGTTTCTGTGAGCTCTGCATGCGCAACCGGTAAG
>JBBTUO010000038.1:0-12674 GCA_038063715.1 Patescibacteria group bacterium
GTAGAAGAGGCGGACACCTTTGGCGAACTTCGCGTCAATGTGGAGGCTAATCAGCGCCGGCTCAGTGTTTCTCAGGGGCAGGATTTCGGCGACGACACGACCGGTTGTGGTCGGCACACCGAACGAGACTGGGGCTTCGCTCTTGATCGTCAGTGAACCGAAGCCTGGGTTTTCCCAGCTAACGACGTTCACTCCCTTTCTCCATTGGGCAGGACGATTCGGAGACCGACGATGTTCTGTGGCGCCTTCGCCTTTTTGCCCCCGTTCCAGTGCCTGGTCGAGGTCAAGAAGGGATGTGGCATTGTCGGTGGCTTCATCGGTGTCGGTGGCCGGATTGTAGGTGGGAATCAGATTTCTCCCTTCCTTCATCCGTCTCACCATCTCAGCTTTCGCATTCCGCAGATCATCCTGATCCCTCTTGGCTTCAGCGCTTTCGCGATCAATTGGGGCGGGACGGTTTGTGGTAGTGTCGACGGTGACTTCGAGTGTGGATTGCATAGTTTGTCTTTCGGTTTTTCTGGATTGTTTTTTGCGGTTGTTCTAACAAGTGCTTTTTAGCAGGACCGTGATTATTCCGGCCAAAAAGCACTTGTTAGAAACCTTGCTACAAATGTAAAAGAGCTTAAAATTACCTGTATTAATGATAGCACAATTCAATATAAAAGTCAAGCATTATATTGACGAAATAGGGTATGTGGGCTATATTCCGAAAAAACCCTTATTTTAAGGCCTATTTTCGTCTATTGAGTATAAGATTGTGTATGGGGTATAATTGATATACGAAAAGCGAGTTATCATGAGATGAAGGGGTTAGTATTTGTTACCCAGCACATATTTCACCGATATAAATTTTTTTGTTAGATTGTGTTGTGTTGCCGTGATAACATATCTATAAAGGGGTTATTAGTGAAATATGTGCTCGGTGATGATTTTGTAACACTCAAAGTCATCGCTAACAAAATCAATCATGCCTCCATTTAACCACTTCACAACTAAGGCCAAGGAAGCCATCAGACGAGCGCATGAGCTTGCTATTGAACGCGGGCAGAATCACGTGAACCCGGTCCATCTTCTTGCTGCACTCGTTCTTCAGGAAGAAAGCATGGTCACGGCAATTTTGGAAAAACTCGATATTGATATTGTGTTGATGACGGATTCTATTTTGGAGGCGATTGAAGGAGGTGAAGCATCAGCGACGCTTTCGCCGTCGTATCAAATTTATTTAACTCCTGAGCTTGCGCAGACGCTCGAGAGTTCTTCAAAGGTTGCAGCTGGTTTAAAAGATGAATTTGTTTCGACCGAACATCTTTTTATTGCCATGCTCGATATTCCGGGTGCCGCGCGAGAACTTTTGTCACGCTTTAGAATCGATAAGGCCGAGGTATTGCGTGTGTTTGAGGGTTTGAAAAATACCCGAACAACCGATACCACTCCACCAAAGCGTTTGAAATCAATTTTGAAATACACTCGAAGTCTCACTGGTCTCGCTCGCGACAATAAGCTCGATCCTGTCATCGGCCGCGACACTGAAATTTCCCGTATTATTCAAATTCTTTCTCGCCGCACAAAAAATAACCCGATTCTTATCGGTGAAGCCGGTGTGGGAAAAACTGCTATCGCCGAAGGCTTGGCAATTCGCATGGCAACGGGGGACGTTCCTGAGTCATTGAAAGACAAAGAGCTTGTGTCGCTTGATCTCGGTCTTCTAATTGCCGGTACGAAGTATCGCGGAGAATTTGAAGAACGGTTGAAAAACATAATGAAGGAGATTGAAAAGTCTGACGGCAGAATTATTCTTTTTATTGATGAAATTCATACGATTGTTGGAGCCGGCGCAGCTGAGGGCTCGATGGATGCTTCCAACATGCTCAAACCCGCTCTTGCTCGCGGAGAGCTTCGTGCAATCGGCGCGACCACCTTAAAGGAATATCAAAAACATATCGAGAAAGATCCGGCGTTAACCCGCCGTTTTCAGCCAGTGTATGTTTCAGAACCGTCGCTTGAGGATGCGATTGCAATTTTGCGCGGATTGAAAGAAAAATACGAGCTGTATCATGGAGTGCATATTACTGATGATGCGATTGTGGCGGCAGTGAACTTGTCCTCGCGTTATATTACGGATAGATATTTGCCGGACAAAGCGGTGGATCTTATCGACGAGTCGGCATCATCACTCAAAATTTCGCTTGAAAATATGCCACCGATTTTGGAGGAAACTCGCCGGAAGGTCATGAGACTTGAAATTGAGCGCGAAGCATTAAAAAAGGATTCAGCAACCTCAAAAAAAGCTAAGGCGCGCACAAAAAAGATTGATAAGGAAATTGCCGATTTTAAAGAGAAAACTTCAGAAATTGAGTTGAAATGGAAGAATGAAAAAGAGACACTTGCACAGATAAAAATAATTAAAAAGGAGCTTGAGTCCTTAAGGCTTGAAGCGGAGGCGGCGGAAGCTAAGGCCGATTTGTCCAAGGCAGCTGAAATTCGCTACGGAAAAATTCCGGAGCTTAGCAAGGATCTTGATTTAAAGCTTAAACGTTTGCGCAAGCTTCAGAGTTCTCGTCGTATTTTGAAAGAGGAAATTATGGAATCCGATATTGCGGAGATTGTGGCAAAGTGGACTGGTATTCCGGTTACACGAATGCTTGAAGAAGAAGCGGCTAAATTGTCGCGCATGGAAGAGGACGTTCGCAGGAGAATTGTTGGCCAGGATGATGCCGTGAAGAAAATTGCTGACACTATAAAGCGTTCTCGTGCTGGTGTGTCTGATCCAAACCGACCGATTGGTTCGTTTATTTTTCTGGGTCCAACGGGTGTAGGCAAAACCGAATTGACCAAGGCGCTTGCTGAGTTTATGTTCAACGACGACAAGGCGCTGATTCGGATCGACATGTCTGAATTTATGGAGCGACACTCGGTCAGTAAGCTCATCGGTGCTCCACCGGGCTATGTTGGACACGAGGAAGGCGGTAATTTAACCGAAATGGTGCGCCATAGACCTTACGCTGTAATTTTGTTTGATGAAGTCGAGAAAGCTCATCCCGAGGTGTTCAACATTCTATTGCAGATTTTTGACAACGGAAAGCTTACGGATGCCAAAGGACGTTCGGTCAACTTTCGAAATACGATTATTATTCTGACCTCAAACATTGGTGCGCAGTTTATCGACAGAATGGAACGTATCGGTTTTGCAACGAGCGAAAACAAAAAAGCGGATTACGAGGGCGCGAAATCAAAGGTATTGGCGACGCTCAAGGATTACTTCCGTCCGGAATTTCTCAACCGTCTCGATGATATTATTGTGTTCGATATTTTGAGCCAAGAGGCAATTACAAAAATTGTTGAAATTCAAGTACAGCATATCCGTGAACGATTGGCTGGTAAGAATATTGGTCTTGAAGTAACGCCCGCGGTTTTGGAGTACTTGGCGAAAGAGGGATACAATCCTCAGTATGGAGCGCGACCACTGAAGCGTATTATTCAGAATAAAATTTTGACTCCAGTTGCCTCACAAATTATTGCTCGGACTGTAGGGGATGGTAGTACGGTTATGGCGGATATCAAGGAGGGAGAGTTTGTGTTTGAAGTTCAGAAACCAAAATCGAGCAAGCTAGTAAAAAGTGATGTGATGAAGCCGGAAACGGTAGTTAGTAGTTAGACATTAGTATTTAGTTAAAAAATAGCGCCCCGCGCCCTAGGCGCGGGGCGTTGCCATCATGCGATGACAGCTCGCTGATAAGAATCAGGCGGTTGCCATCATGCGATGACAGCTCGCTGATAAGAATCAGGCGGTTGCCGTTCTGAGAAAATTTGCTACAATGCTTCGGAGCGTGTTCATAATCTAATGTCTAGGTAAAAGTATTAAGTTTCGTGCGAAAATCAGTCAATGCGAGGAAGCATATCGAGATACGCTGACGAGCAGTGGATGATTTGCAGCCGAAACTTAATAATTTTAACAGACAAGCCTTGGGTTCCTGTATGTTTGGCGTTTAGATTTTGAACAGGCGACTAATACGCGCCGGTCGAATAGCGGCTATTTCAGGAGACTGTAAATCTCCCGCCCATTGGGCATCGTCGGTTCGAGTCCGACCCGGCGCACAATAAAAAACACCGTTAGGTGTTTTTTTGTTTGTGGCCGGAGAAACTGCTGGGAGCAGTTTCGTGTCGGACTCGAAGCCTCGCTGAGCACTTTTTTGAGTGTATTCACGACAAAAAAGTCCAGCGATGGGGACTGAACCTGTAAGGTTCGAGAAATGTACTCATGGTCCGACCCGGCGCACAAAAACAACCCCGAAAGGGGTTCTGTTTTGTGCGGAGATTATGTAATAAACCTTTTCTTGGTTCGTCTAAACTAGATAGGAAAGTCGGCGCGGTATCCCCACGTATGTTGTTTACCACAACAACGAGAGTGTTATTATATTTACCAGGGCGACTTTCGGTCTATATTATCAGCATTTAATAATTAAAAAACTATGAAAAAAATAATTTTTTTGTTAGCGTTTGCACTTTTCTCGGGTAGTGTTGCCCATGCGCAACTCATTGACGCTAAGGTTAATGTTTCAGCAAAAACCGACGTTGGCGTGGAACAACGCAATGCCAACGCGTCTACCTCTGCCAACACGAAAGTGGACGGTGGTGCTAAGGTGGGAAGAGACATGACGGGTAACGATAGCGATTCTGACGTTAAAACTACGAGCGCGTCTGCGGTAAGTCTTGAGGCGCGCACTATTCAAGGCTGGAACGATCAAGAGAAGTCGGACTTTCTTTTGACGGTGAAAACCCATGCACAGTTGCAATCTGGTCAGGATCTTGAAAACTTTGCCAAAGGTGTGATGGCTTCAGACGAGCACGTCAAGGCGGTAGCTGCCAGCGATACTCATGTGGAGGTTAATTATAGATTGCCTGCAAAATTCCTAGGTGTTTTCAAGACGGATCTAGACGCCCTTGCAGACGTATCATTTGATCAGGAAAAGAAGGGTAGTGGGCCAAAAGAGGTCACTGTTCGATTCCCTTGGTACAGAATGTTCTTCAGTCTAGACAGCGATGTTCGGGCTGATGTTCTCCAAAGCGCCATTGAAGCAAGTGTGAAAAGTGACTCCGACACGCTTCGGGCAGATGCTTCGGCAAACGTGACTGCTCGTAACGGCCGCGTGATCCAGCTCATTAGCGCAATTCTCAAGAATATTCGCGCCAGTGTTGACGCTGAAGCAGAGGCTACAGTTAAGTAACACCACTCTGTACGATTGTTTGGCAGTCTATTCTGACATCTCAGGTGAAAAACCGCTCCGATGGACATCGGGGCGGTTTTTCCTCGATACCGTCTGATTTTGGAGGTTCTTATACCCCCGCTTCCCAAATTTCCTCTATATGCTAGTATTAAGGACTTAGTATAAGCTTATAAATAATAAACATATGCCAGCAAAAGCCACGTCTGCATTTATGAAGCCCCTAACAGTGAGCGTCGATCTCGCCGCTGTTGTCGGAAAAGGTCCTATGCCTCGCTCAGAGGTTGTAAAGGCTCTTTGGGTCTACATCAAGGGAAAGAATCTCCAGGATCCAAAGAATAAGCGAAACATTGTTGCTGACGCCGCCCTCAAGAAAGTTTTTGGAGGCAAGGATGTTGTGAACATGTTTGAGATGACTAAATTGGTTTCAAAGCATTTGTCTTAATTTGTAATTCAAGACTCAAAACAAAAACCGCTCCGGACTATCGGGGCGGTTTTTGTTTTGCTATAATCACGGAATGAAAAAACAAATTATATCTTTGCTGTTAGTGCTAGCGGTGGTTGCTGGTATCGTTTATATTTTCGGTAATCGAGAGAAAACTAAGCTTCCCATTACTGATTACAAGGAGGTTACTTTTTTAGTCAGTGGCAATGAAGTTAAATTGATTAATGGCGTTGCGGAAACACAGGCTGATTCCGGTTCAACTACCAAAACAACTACCCGTTATTTTGGTAATGTGGTCGCCCAAGATTTGGATGGCGATGGCCGTGAAGACATGGCGTTCCTGGTTACTCAAGAAACCGGTGGAACGGGCACCTTCTTTTATGTTGTCGGGGCGCTTAATACCGAGGCTGGCTATGTAGGTACACATGCCGTTTTTCTAGGTGATAGAATTGCCCCTCAGACCACCGCAAAAGCTTCGGGCACCATGATTGTGGTAAATTATGCAGAGAGACTTCCTGGCGAACCAATGACTGCTCGACCGTCAGTCGGCAAGAGTATGTGGCTTAAATTAAATCCTAAGACGTTACAATTTGGCGAAGTGGTGCAAAATTTTGAAGGCGAAGCCGACCCTGCCCGAATGACCCTCGGTATGAAAACCTGGAATTGGCAAAACGCTTTTTATAATGATGGCAAGACTATTGTTCCCGTTAAACCAGAGGCGTTCAAAATTACTTTCGGTGCAGACGGTAGATTTTCCGCAAAGACGGATTGTAATAGTGTCGGAGGAGCATACACGGCAAAGGACGGGGTTATTTCATTTGGCCAAATGATGTCAACTTTAATGTTTTGTGAGGGTTCACAGGAAGCTGTCTTTACAAAATTACTAAGCGAATCACAGAGTTACCATTTCACATCTAAAGGGGAACTTATTCTTGACCTAAAATTCGATAGTGGCTCGGTAGTTTTCAGGTAACCTCGGTTTGCCTCCGTCTTCACGAAAATAACCTAGCAAACTATTTTAACGGCTCACCCGTGATACGGGTGAGCCGTTAAACATTAATTTGTCCGCCCCTTCTAGCACAGCGTTTTGGTATAATTAAGTAATGGCAGGTAATTTCCCCGGTACACAAAATAAAAAACAAAAGGTGCTTCTCCACATGGACGGAGATGCGTTTTTTGTGGGTGTTGAAATTGCCAAGAACCAAAAGCTCAAGGGCTTGCCGGTCGTGTCTGGTGAGGAGCGCGGAATTGTCTCAGCTTTGTCATACGAGGCGAAGGCGCTCGGGGTTGTCCGCGGGATGCCCATATTTCGTGTTAAGAAGTTTTTTCCATCAGTAATTGTTTTACCCGGTGATTATGCCGCTTACGCTCGCTACTCCACAATGATGTTTGATATTGTCCGAAGATATGCGGATGATGTCGAGGAATATAGCATTGATGAATGTTTTGCCGACCTTACGGGCCTTGACCGACCGCTAAAGTTAACATATCTGGAAATTGCTGAGCGTATCAAGCGCGAAATAAACGACGAGCTAAAGCTTTCGGTGTCGCTCGGTCTTGCACCCACAAAAGTTCTTGCAAAGGTTGCCTCAAAGTGGGTTAAGCCAAATGGCCTTACAGTAATCGACAGGAAAACGGCCCCAGATTTTTTAGCGAAGACGCCTATCGAAAAAATCTGGGGTATAGGCCCTCAAACCTCAACTATTTTAAACAAAAAGGGAATCAAGACCGCTTTGGATTTTGTGAATAAGGATTTGAATTGGGTAAAACACTCGCTATCTGCCCCCTACGAGGCGATTTGGCAGGAGCTTAGAGGTATTTCAGTTATGGAAATAGATCCCGTGCCAAAAACGGTTTATTCGTCAATTCAAAAAACCCGATCATTCCATCCGTCCACCAACGACAAAACTTTTCTTCTTTCTCAACTTTCAAAAAATATTGAGGACGCCTGCACCAAGGCACGGCATTTTGGCCAGGCGCCAAAAAAGTTTTCAATTTTTCTCAAGGATAAGGATTTTAAATTTACGACCTGCTTGATTCCGCTTTCATCACCAACCAATGCTCCGGAAATTATGATTTCTCTGGCGCACAAGCAGTTTAAAGAAATGCACAAGCCACGGAGACTTTACCGCACCACAGGTGTGACACTTCAGGATTTAGTAACAGATTCAGTCTCGCAAGGGGATTTGTTTGGTGGACGGAATTTGGCGGATAAATTTGAGATAATTCACAAGCGCCTAGATTATTTGGAAAATAAAGTCGGCAAAAAGCTGGTTTACCTGGCCTCCACCCACAACGCCCTCAAACGGAAAAAAATCGGAACTGACGCCGATGATTTAGACAGAAATTTACTTTTTCTTTAGTATTTTAGGCAAGCGAGTCACTATTTCCCCTAACCTCATCACGTCTACAAAAATTTGATGCGACCGCATCAAATTTGTGTGTGGCCGGGCATTTTAGGTACTCCGAAGCCCCAAGGTAATACTTTACGCTCTGGTACGGCTATGTTACGCTTCACAAGCAGTTGGTTTTAGCTAATATAAATTATTAATAATATTTAATAACAAATATGTCTATAATTTTTGGTATTTTATTTTTTCTGGTCATCTCAAGTATTCGTCAGATAAATCAGTACGAGCGCGGTGTTAAATTTACCTTCGGTAAGTTTTCCTCAATCATGGAACCGGGATGGAGAATCGTCTGGCCAGTGATCCAGGGTTATCAAAAGGTAGATATTCGAACAAAGGCTGTGGATGTCCCAGATCAGAATGCTATCACTCGAGACAATGTTACGGTGAAGGTAAACGCCGTTATTTATTACAAGGTGAGTGATGCAAACAAAGCCATTCTTGAGGTGGAGGATTTTAAGTACGCCATTTCTCAATACGCCCAGACGACTATGCGAAATATTGTCGGTGAAGTAACTCTCGACGAGCTACTTTCGAGCCGAGACAAGATTGCCGATAGAATACGAGAGATAGTGGATAAGGAAACTGATGCATGGGGGTTAAAGGTTCAGAATGTCGAGCTAAAAGATGTCAGTTTGCCAACCGAAATGGAAAGAACTATTGGTAAACAGGCAGAAGCAGAAAGGGAGAAGCGCGCAGTAATTATTAATTCCGAGGGCGAGCTTGCTGCATCGGAAAATATTGCCAAGGCGGCTGAGATGCTTGCGAAGACTCCGGGAGCCCTTCATTTGCGAACATTGCAATCAATAAATGATATGTCATCTGATCAGAGTAATACAGTGGTGTACATGGTGCCTATCGAAGCACTCAAAGCGCTTGAAGGTTTTACTAAGAAATAGAAAATGGACGAGGAAAAAATTTTCGGTCCTCTGACGTTTAGGCAGTTTAGATACCTGGCTATAGGCGTGTTTTTGTCATACGGTGCTTATACATATCTTGAGCCGAAAATTAGTTACGCACTTATTGCGGTCATCGCCGGCATAACTATAGTGATGATTAGAAATTCTCCAGTGGTGGTTATCGATGAGAGCTACATAAAAATTAAAAGGTTCAATTCCAAGAATTTGGAGGAATTCCAAGGGTGGCTTAGAAGTAAAATTGCTATGCTCCAAGCTCAAATTTCAATCAGAAACATTAAAGGCCTCCGCTTAGACCCAAAGTTTGAAAGGGTGCTGAAGATGTTTGAGGACGCTCTTCGGGATATTAAGTAATAAAATGACCCGGCCGCCTTTGGCGGCCGGGTCATTTTAGATTATCACTTCTCTTTCCTATCCAAAAATTTCTGCGGATATTGCCTCAAGGCCAACCTTAGATTTTGAAGAAAAAGGGAAGACTAGTTGAGAACCGGACAACTCCTTAATTTCGCCTATTTTTTTGTGATAATCCGCTTGTGACATTTTATCTATTTTGCTGACAGCGATCACGAAATTTTTTCCACTTGATTCAAGGTCTTCGAACATACTCAGGTCTTTATCTGTCATGCCAACATTACCGTCAATGACCAAAACCACTTTTTTCTGAGTATATTTTGGATTCAGAATATAGGAGGCGATAAGTTGACCGATTTCCTCGCGTTCGACTATTGAACCGCGAGCAAAACCGTATCCCGGAAGATCGACAATATGGTAATCGCTATTTACAAGGAAAACATTGATTTGGCGCGTGCTTCCAGGATCTGAGCTTGTGCGGGAAATGCTTGAGTTGGTCAGAGAATTTATCAAACTTGATTTACCAACGTTTGATCGGCCTATGAAGGCAATTTTGGGAATTGGATCAAGAAAAATCTCGTCCTCACCTACTATGCCCTTCAGAAATTTAACGGATTTAATTTGCATTGCATCATGTTAGCAAAAAATTTAGGAATTTGCTTATACTGCCCTAAAAGCTTAGACTTTAAATATGAATAATTTTAAAGACAGAGATAGTAGAGGCGGAGGAGGCTTTCGAGGTGGAAATGGCGGCGGCAGGCCATCCTACCCAAAAAAGAGTTGGGGCGGCGACAGGGGCGGGGACAGTAGGGGTGGTGATAAGCCAATGTTTCAAGCTACTTGTAGCAAGTGCCAAAAAAGCTGTGAGGTACCCTTTCGTCCAAATGGATCCAAGCCGGTGTATTGCCGAGACTGTTTCAATGGTCAAAGAGACGCGGGGGATTCACGAGGTGGCGCCCGTCCCGACTTTAACAGTCGTGGACCAAAGCGAGATTTTGGTGATAGACCAATTTTTCGATCGGATACTCAGTCGAACTTTAAGCCGGTCACAGGGGGCAATGACGACACCAAGAAACAATTGACAGAAATTAGTGTCAAACTCGACAGACTTATCAATGTTGTTGAAAAAATGAATAGCATTAAGAGAGAGGTTAAGGAATCAGCACCAGTTCAATCCTCAGTGCCCACTGTCACTCTTGCAAAGACCAAAGATGAACCAAAGGTTTCGAAGAAGAAGGCTGTTACGAAAAAGAAAAAATAGGCCTGAGTGAGTTTCAGCTGGGATTTGTCTCAACATAGGCACAAAAAAGTTTAACGGCTCAGTGGTAAACCACTGAGCCGTTAAACTTTTTTACCACGCATTTCCTGCATTTTTGCAATCCCCGCTACTTTAATTAACTAAAGTAGCGGGGAGATGAATGTTAACACTTTTTAATTTAGCCTGGATAGACTTGGATAACATCATTCCCGAATTAATCGAGAAAAATCTTCCGAGTCTGCGTATTTTAATGCCCTTTCATTGATCAAATATTTCGCTCGAGCTTCTTCAAAGGGCAGGTTTGTGTCGATTAGTCCTATTTCGTACGCAAGGAGGTCGGACTTGGCAGGTAAGAGAACTTTCAGACTAAACGGTACCCGCTTCGGAGAGATTTTATTAACATGACTTACGATATTAGTAGTGCAAGTATTGGTGAGGGTATTATAAAATTCAGGTTTCTCTTTTAGTTTGTTGGCTCTGTCTAGCATGTCCAAAAAGGCGGATCGAATCTTTTCTTTGCTCGTTTTGATTGGATAAACATACACTAAGTCGTGACGATAGTTTGAGCGGAGTTTTACGACATCTTTTTCATCCGCTATTACATACATCAATTCATATTGGTTCAAAAGACCCTTAACGGCCGAAAATGATTCACCCTTTTCTTTTCGGATTTCCACCGAAATAGCTACGAATTGGTCGTCTTCAAATTCAAAGCTCAAAAAAGTGTGGGCGGCGCCAACATATCCAGAAAATGGCTCAACAACGAAATAAACATTTTTGATTTTATCAAGGTCAAAGGTTTTGTCGTAGTAATGTGCGGTGTAGCTTGTCGTGGAAGCATATTCAAAGTCTCTAATGTTGTATATTGAGATAGTGTTGCCGTTAATTTCAGAATAGGGAAGCACCGCCTGGTCTAAATTCCAATCTCGGTCGTTTGTGGGTCTAATTACTATATTTATGAGTAAAAAGAAGGCAAAAACAAGTCCCAGAGCAGTGCTCAGATATTTAAATAGTTTCTTCATATATTAATAGTATACCAGACCTGTTTAGGTTATAATTCTAGGATTACTATTATCTCAAATAATACATGTATTTTTATAATTGGATCTTCTTCGCAATCTTGATTGTAGTGCTCATGAGATACGGTTCGAGGATTGCAAAACTAGAGAAAGATTTCAAGAATCTTAAAGCCTCTCCAGCTATTGCCCAAAAGGTGGGAGCCGAAGCCTCGGCATCTACTTCCGCAGAACAAATCCAGGATCCTACAGTTATTTTTTCTAAATCCGATTCATCAGGTACAGCAGCACCAACTCCAGCCGAAAAAGTTTCCTCAGAAGAAAATACTGGAAAAATTCTTGGAAAAGTTGGGGTATTCGCACTATTCCTTGGTGTAACCTTCTTCCTAAAATACGCTTTTGATAATAATTGGATTGGAGAGGTGGGACGAGTGATATTAGGTCTTGTGGGGGGTGCGGTTCTCCTCGGCCTCGGTCAGGTTTTGAGAAACAAGTATCTTCAGTACTCGGACCTTTTGATGGGTGGAGGAATCGCCATTCTTTATCTATCAACCTTCGCCGCTTTTGGTTTTTACAACTTAATACCAGCGGGAGCGGCATTCGTTTTGATGATTATCATTACAGCCCTCGCGTTCGTGGTCAGTATTGTAAATGCCACTCAAACGCTTGCGGTTGTCGGGGTTTTGGGCGGGTTCCTCACTCCAATATTTGTTGGTAGCACCACAGACACAATGTTCACGCTACTTTCTTATCTTACATTACTCAATGTAGGAATTCTTGGAATCTCAATATTCAAAAAATGGCAAACACTTGTGTACCTCGGTTTTATTGGTACCGCTGTCAACTTTTTTGCGTGGTTTTCTCGCTACTACGACGAATCAAGATTGGCACCAACATTCTTCTTTATTTTAGTAACCTTTATTATTTTTATCGCCGCAACTGTAGTACGAAATGTTCGCTCTAAAATTACGGCAGACGGAGCAGATTTTGGATTACTCGCTGCGAATGCTGCTGGGTTTGCTGGTTTGAGTTATATTATTTTTGAACCAAATTATCA
>JBBTUO010000039.1:0-25450 GCA_038063715.1 Patescibacteria group bacterium
AATCGCGGCGCAAAAGAGTTTCTTTATGTTCAAATGTGCTGACCCGATAGTTTTTTACGGCCCCCGAAAGGTCGGGAGTGCCGGCGGGACGCGGTCCATCAGTTTCAGTGAGACGATGCCGTTCGTTTTGGCCACTAGGTAAACAGGCCCTCCAGGTCCTACGATCGCTTGCAGGTCGGTTCTGTAAAGGCGTTTTTCGTCGGGGACTATTCTCCACCTATGGCCGTCCGAAATTCCTTCTTGGAGAAGGAGGAATTTCTCGACCCGATCCGGCCACATGTCCACTACGGCCGCGTCGCACCAGTAGTATTTTCCCTCAACGAGCTCACTCTCAGGCGCAGGGTAGCCGGCTTTGAGCATCTTTCTATTCTCGATAAGCTGGGCCTCCAGGGCGGTCATTTTGGATCCCAGATCTCGATTGTGGCGAATCTCGCGTATTGCTATGATTGAGAGGATAACGGCCATCAGTGCCATCAGCGGGGCGATTTTCATAGGTCATTTTCCGATTTTGCGGACTTTGCCGCGGGTTTATCTACCTATGAATTTAACACTTTATTTTGTCCTAGTCAAGAATCCGTTCTGAATACACCACGAGCCGTTTGCTGTAGTTTTTCGTGCCTTGATCCCATGCGCCATCGCAGGTAATGAGGTTAAGGCGCGCAGTTGTGCCTGAAGTATCAAAAATTCTAGCGAGAGGTGCATTTGTCTCGTCGTAAACCTCAATGGCCGTTACCTTAAATTTTATAGATTGCTCTCCCTTGTCTAAAATATAAATTTCATCTCCGATAATAAGCTGGTCAAGATTTATAAAAACAGCATTGGTATCTGTGGCAGTGTCTAGATGTCCACTGATATTTGCGCTTCCACGCTCCCCGGGTCTTGGCCCACCAGTGAACCATGCTACATCGGTGAAATTGTCTGGAATACCCATCCGACCGCTTGTGGTGGTCCCTACCATTTGCACATTGGTGTCAACAGAAATCTTTGGAATCATAATTCGGGCAGGAAGGTCAACAGGGGTTAGTTCTTTTACAACCTGTTTGTCTTGTCCCAAAAAGTGTGCGCTTGAGTAGAGCATGCCAATGCCGCCAGCAAGTAATGCTGCTGACATAACGAGCGCGAAAATTGCTGTGTGGGTTTTCGAATCGTGCCACCAATGTTTTGCCATAGTACTTATTATTGTATGCTTTTAGATTAAAAAATAAAGGGCGGCCGACTTTGTCGGCCGCCCTTTATTGTATTTACATTATTTGCTTGGACAGTTTGGCCTTGCCACCATTGCCCGTTTTAGGAAGAGATGGGGTTGTCGATGCGTTGGTTGTCGGTGATTTCGAACTTACGCTTGAGACTACTGATGCTGTTTGAGATTGAACATTTCCGGTTTGGCTTCGTGTTACCACAGTTTGTGTCTGTATGTATTGTGGTGCATTGTTGGCGTAATTTGCATTATTCACGACACCTGAAGGAACTTGCGGGGCACTAAAGTGTAATCGGTCATAATTGAAAGGTCTATCAAAATATTCAAAACGACTATCTGATTTGTCGTATACCACTTTAGTAGGTACGGTAGCAATTTGTGTGCGGGTCGTGTCATAGTTCATAGTAGAGTAGGGGTAGTTGGGATGACTATATACAAGATCGTTGGAGCAATAGCACTGGGCGTGTGCTGAAGCGGGCGCAATCAAAGCACCTAGCAAAAGCAGGCTTGTGACGACGGCGTTTTTGACACTAGAATTCATCCCTTAATACTAGCATATTGTGTCAATAAAGTCAAGTATCGTAAGTATGTAATAATATAAGGTAATTGTATTTTTCAAAAAAACAGCATAGTATACTAGCTACATATGGCTCTATTTTCCAAAAAACTTGGTATTGATTTGGGTACCGCAAACACTCTCGTGTTTGTGCCGGGCAAAGGCGTTGTGTTAAACGAGCCGTCGGTGGTGGCGGTGTCCGAACAAGACAATCGAATTCTTGCGGTGGGCGAAGAGGCGAAAAACATGATCGGTAAAACTCCCGATTCAATCATTGCGTATCGTCCGATGAAAGACGGTGTGATTGCCGACTACCGAGTAACCGAAGCAATGTTGAAATATTTTATTGATAAGGCACTTGGACGATGGAATATTTGGAAACCAGAAGTGATGATCAGTGTTCCTGCTGGAGTGACTTCTACCGAACGACGCGCAGTGATTGAGGCGGCGGTAAAGGCCGGTGCTAAAAATGCTTACGTTGTCAAAGAACCAATTCTAGCGGCGATTGGTGCCGGTATTCCGATTCACGAAGCAGTGGGTCACATGATTGTCGATATTGGGGGAGGAACGACGGATGTAGCTGTGATTTCGCTTGGTGGAATTGTGGCATCAACTTCGGTAAAAGTTGCAGGTAACAAAATTGACGCCGCGATTGCCGATTATATTAAGAAAACCTTCAATCTTGGCATTGGCGATAAGATGTCGGAAGATATTAAAATTAAAATTGGTTCAGCTGTGCCACTCGAAGAAGAGCTGTCGCTTACCATCAAAGGGCGCGATTTTATTACAGGCCTTCCACGAACGGCTGAGGTGAAGACTAATGAAATTGTAAAGGCTATAGCAAAAGAATTGCGTGAGATGGTAAAAGCGATCAAAGATGTGCTTCAGGAAACTCCACCGGAACTCGCCGCAGATATTATTGATCACGGTATTACGATGACGGGGGGATCGTCACAGCTTAGAAATTTACCGGAACTTGTCTTTCGCCGAACTGGGGTAAAGGCAACGCTTGCAAAAGACGCACTCTATTGTGTGGCGCTTGGAACTGGTATAGCGCTGGAGCATTTGGATACGTATAAGAAGTCGATTATCGCAAAACGTTAGTACAGAAGCATGATTCATGATTTAAGATTCAGGAATGGGGATGAACTTACTCACCACGCTTATTTAGTCGCAGGTTCAAAGGACCAGTTTTTCACGAGACTTGAGAAGGAGTGGGAAATTGTCACGAAAGGCAATCCCGATTTTCATTATCAAAAATTTGAATCACTCGGTGTGGATGAAGCTAGGGAGTTAAAGGGACAGGCAGAGGGCAAGGCGTTTGTGTCAGGTGGGAAGAAAATTTTTGTGATTGAGGCTTCAAGTATTACTGTCGAGGCGCAAAACTCACTTTTGAAAATGTTTGAGGAGCCTACTCCCGATACGCATTTTTTTCTGATGGGGAACTGTGTGAGAAATTTGATTCCAACGTTACTTTCGCGAGTGTCTAAAATAGAGATTGGAGATGCCCCGCCGGCCACGAGCGCGGCCAGGGACTTTCTATCACTTTCCGTATCTGATCGACTGACTTTTGTTAAAAAATTAGCTGATGACATTAAGTCCGAAAAGAAAACCAAGTCCGACGCTTTGGAACTTGTCCAAGAAGTAGAAAAGCTGGTTTATCAAAAATCAAAAAAAGACGGTGTGAAGCCGCCAAAAGTGCTTGAGGACATTGAAATGTGTCGAGAGTACTTGGGTGACCGATCCGCGAGCGTCAAAATGCTTTTGGAGTATGTTGCTCTGGTTATTTAAATATAGAATAGACAATTGTAGAGACTAAAGCAGAGAGTAGTGCGCCCCATGCCATATCTACGTATGTCACACTTGCTGGCCAGTTATTTATGGTGGCGTGATTGGTTAGGTCATATGCAGCGTAGGCAAGAAGCCCTAAAAATCCGCCAGTGAAAAATGTTCGTACCAAACTCCATGATTCGCGAAGCGCTGGCTGAATTACAAAAAACATTAGGCCAGCGGTGTATAGCAGGTAAAAAATAATTGCCGGTGTTAGATTTGGTTTCTCAGCAAAAATATACCCAAGTTTTGATTGGTAAAATTTCTTGGCAATAACCATGAGCCAGATCGAGTCTATACCAGCCATGATAAGTAATGTTGCTATGTAGATAGTCATGTATTAATTATAACCTTTTTTGTTTTGCATAAAAAGTCTTTTCAGTGCATGGTGTTGGTTTTTTTGATTAGAGCTGTTATTATAAACACTAAGCACGTAACATATAACACATAGCACGTAACATGAATGAGGCACATCTTCTGCTCCATGTTCCATGATGTGTGCTCTATGACCAAAACCATGTTTAATTTCACAAAATTTAATCAAAAAGCAAAAGATATCGAAGGTTGGCTCGAAAAGGAGCTTGGAAGCATCAGGACTTCTCGGGCAACACCGGCCATTCTTGACGGTATTCTGGTCGAGTCGTACGGGTCTAAACTTCCAATAAATCAGGTAGGTAATATTGCAAGCCAAGACGCACGCACTTTGTTTATTACGCCCTGGGACACTGACGCAATTAAGGAAATTGAAAAAGCAATCGTGGCAAGTAATCTGGGGCTTTCGGTGTCGGCAGTCGATACTGGAGTGCGTGTTAGTTTTCCAGAGCTAACATCCGACAGGCGAACCGCATTAATTAAGGTCGCTAAAGAAAAACTTGAAGACGCTAGAATTTCAGTTAGAAAATCTCGCGATGAGGTGCAAAAAGAAATTGAGGCTGGTGAGAAAGCTGGTGATATCGGCGAGGACGAAAAGTTTAAACTCAAGGCCGAGCTTCAAAAACTAGTTGATGCGCTCAATAGAAAATTGGGCGACGCGGCTGACAGAAAAGAACGCGAAATTTCAAACTAAGAACGGACACTACCAATAACTAATCCTTTACGAATATACGCATAAGAGTCGAATTTGTACATTTGTATCCGATTCGTAATTGGTAGTATAGCATCATGAATATAATTATATTTTTAATCATATTGGCGGTTTTGGTTCTCGTCCACGAGTTCGGGCATTTTATTGTGGCTAAGAAAAATGGCGTTCGGGTGGATGAATTCGGCCTTGGCTTTCCACCAAGAATTTTCGGTAAAAAGTTTGGCGAGACAGAATATACCCTAAACGCCCTACCTTTCGGCGGGTTTGTGAAAATTTTTGGTGAAAACGCAGAGGATCTCGAGACTCCAGGGGGAGTAATTGAGGATAGGAGTCGTAGTTTGATGTATAAAAGTAAATTAGTGCAAGCTTCGGTGCTTGCTGCTGGAGTAACTTTTAATATTATTTTTGCGTGGCTTGTGATTTCATTCGGACTTGTGTTCGGACTGCCTACAGCAGTTGATTCTACAAATATTTCTAATGTCAGAGACGCAAAGCTTGTCGTAAGTTCCGTTATGCCGAAATCACCTGCCGAGGATTCAGGTATTAAAGCGGGAGATATATTACTTTCCCTAAAAACTGAAACAGCGACTTTGTCGGAAAATTTGAACCCTGAAAATGTGCGTGCATTTATATCGACCAGTGAGGGGAAAATTTCAGTTTCGTACAAGCATGGCAGCACGGGAGCAATAGCAGAAGTGGAACCAAAGGAGGGAATTATTGCGAATGGCAAAGCTGTCGGTATAAGTATGGACATGGTTGGCACGGTCAGCTACCCGATTCACAAGGCCATTGTCGAGGGCGGTTTAATGACGGCTAGGCTATTTAAAAACATTACTATAGGTATTTATCACTTTTTCGCTGATGCTTTATTCGGCCGAGCCGATCTATCATCGGTTGCGGGGCCGGTGGGCATGGTAGCTCTTGTGGGGGACGCTCGTGATCTCGGGTTTGCCTATTTAATATTTTTCACAGCACTGCTTTCAATTAATTTGGCAGTGATAAACCTCGTTCCGTTTCCGGCGCTTGATGGGGGACGATTGGTGTTGGTTTTAATTGAGGCAATTAAAGGCTCGCCAATTAAACCTAAATTTGTTCAGACAGTGAACGCTCTCGGTTTCGGACTTTTGATTTTTTTGATGCTTTTTGTGACATATCACGATATAGCTAAATTGTTTTAAGCGAAATTGCGATTAATTCCGCTATTTATTGTTTCTTTTCCATTTCTTGCGATATATCGCAAGAAATGGAAAATTGTAGTTAGTAGCACAACAAATTTTTTATGCCGCATATATCCAAAGAACATCTCGATCAAAAAGTTTTTCTTGATATGTATACGCATTTTCATAACGCGCTCACTTCTCTAAGAAATAAGAAGGAAAGTGGGAAATTAATTCGAGAACTTTTGACTCCGACCGAACGGGTTATGATCGCGAAACGAGTCGCCATGATATATATGCTTCGGAAAGGCCACTCTGTTTATGAAATTGAAAAAGTGCTCAAAGTCAGTTCGTCAACTGTCGCTCGGTATAGTTTGAAAAACGACGCAAAAAAATTTACTTTTCTTTTGTCCATATTCAAAAAAAGTGAGGGGCTGGGTGCGGTTTTCGACACCTTAGAAAAATTGCTCTCGCACCGAACTAGGGGGAAGGGTCGTTGGGATTTTCTTGCTAAGTACTAATCTTGCGATATATCGCAAGATTAAGGATTTAAAAAAAGGGGGTGGCCGTGATTTGATCAAAGACGAAAATAAAAAAAGCCGCCTTTGCGGGGCGGCGGTGAAAAGGGCTTTTACCTCATCTTGAGAAGAAATTGGTGAAGAGCCAAGTAGCTAGGGCGACAATCGCAGTGAACCCGAGAGACCACGGCAGGACCTTGATCGCGTCTTGCAGTATGCCGAAATAAACGATCGCTCCGGTATCGGGGTCTTCATTTTGCTGCTTTCGCTGTTCCCAAAGGATCAGTTCGATCTCAACGAAGACCAACAGGGCGAAGAATAGGGCGTATTTCATAATCAGTGGCGGTTAGGTTGAGTAGCTTATGTATTTTTACTCCACAGGTCGAGGATTGTCAAGTATCGCATTATAGAGGGCTTTGCTGTAGTATTACAGCCATGCGGCAGTCTAAACTTTTCACAAAAACTCGCAAGGAAGCCCCAAAAGATGAGGTAGCAAAAAACGCCGAACTTTTGATTCGCGCTGGCTATATTCATAAAGAAATGGCAGGGGTGTATTCGTATTTACCACTCGGGCTTCGGGTACTCAATAAAATTTGTAATATCATTCGTGAAGAGATGAATGTGGTTGGCGGACAGGAATTAGTGTTGACCGCGCTTCAGGATAAAAATATTTGGGAAAAAACAGGTAGGTGGAGCGATGTCGTCGTTGACAACTGGTTTAAAACAAAACTGAAAAATGACACCGAGCTTGGGCTCGGATTTACACACGAAGAAGAGCTGACCAATTTGATGCGAGATCACATTCACTCGTTTCGTGATCTTCCCGTGTATGTATATCAAATTCAGACAAAGTTTAGAAATGAAGCTCGAGCGAAGAGTGGTATTATGCGCGGTCGAGAATTTTTGATGAAAGACCTGTATTCCTTTTCTAAAGACGCAAAGGCCCTCGATGAATTTTACCAGTTGATGAAGGATTCCTACATGAAAATCTTTAGTCGAGTGGGAATTGGTGAGAAAACTTATCGTACTCTCGCTCCCGGTGGAAGTTTTTCAAAGATTTCTGATGAATTTCAAACAGTTACTGGCTCAGGAGAAGATTGTATTCATATTTGTGAAAAATGTAGGTTCGCAATTAACGATGATTATATTAAATTGCAGCCAACCTGCCCACAGTGTGGAAATAAGGAATTAAAAAAGGAAACAAGTGTTGAGGTCGGTAACATTTTTCCTCTTGGAACAAAATATTCTGAAGCATTTGGATTACAATATGTTGATGAATCTGGCCTGAAGCAACCAATATTTATGGGTAGCTATGGTATTGGAATCGGACGCTTAATGGGCACTATAGTAGAGGTGCTTGCAGATGCAAAGGGTATTGTTTGGCCGGAGTCGGTGGCGCCGTTTAAGGTTCATTTGATTTCGCTTGCACAAGGAGGGGGTGATGCCAAAAATGCCGCTGATGCACTTTATAAAAAACTTACAGACAAGGGTGTGGAGGTTTTGTACGATGAGCGTGAGCTTCGAGCTGGAGAAAAGTTCGCAGATTCAGATCTTTTGGGTTTGCCATTCCGTGTTGTGATTAGTGATAAGACCGTGAAGGCGGGAAAGGTTGAATTTAAACGACGGACTGAAGAAAAATCAGAACTGATCAGTGAGGAGGAGCTTTTTAAGAAGGTTGGATAGCATTCATGAAAAAACATATCAAAAAATATACCGACAAACTTTACAAAATGTTGTCGAATGATATTGGAATCGACCTTGGTACTGCAAATACGCTCGTTTATGTCCGTGGTCAGGGAATTGTGATCAATGAGCCATCAGTTGTAGCTGTCAACAACAAAACCGGACAGGTGGTGGCCGTTGGTATTCACGCAAAATCAATGTTGGGGCGAACACCCGCACACATTACTGCCGTTAGACCACTTGTGGGCGGTGTGATTTCGGATTTTGAGGTGACAGAGGAAATGATTTCATATTTGATAAAGAAGGCGGAGGGGAATTCACGTACCCTTTTAGGGCCAAGGGTTGTTGTTGGCGTGCCATCAGGAATTACTAACGTAGAGACCCGTGCAGTAAGAGACGCCACTAAAAACAATGGCGCCCGTGAAGTCCATATAGTAGAAGAGCCAATGGCCGCCGCCATCGGTATTCGTCTGCCCATTCAGGAGCCAGTTGGCAATATGATTATTGATATTGGAGGAGGCACAACTGATATTGCTGTTATTTCTTTGGGCGGTATTGTACGATCAAAAAGTTTGAAAATCGCCGGCGACAGACTCAATGAAGATATTGTTGCATACATAAGAAGCGAATTTAAAATTTTAATTGGTGAAAAGACCGCTGAAGGTATAAAAGTTGCTATTGGTTCAGTGATGCCTGGTATAGCTCCAATGGAAGCATCAATTCGTGGCCGTGATTTGATTACCGGTCTTCCTCGTGAAGTGATTATTACCGATTCAGATATTCGCGAGGCCATTAGTCAGTCGGTCTATAACCTTGTTGAGGCTGTTAAGGAGGTGCTTGAAACGACACCGCCTGAAATTGTTTCTGATATTATGCATCGAGGAGCTCATTTGGTGGGAGGGGGTGCGCTCATTAAAGGTCTGGATGAACTTTTGGCGGAATCTGTAAAAATTCCTATTCATGTTGCCGATGATCCGCTAACCGCGGTTGCTCGAGGTGCCGGGATAATTCTCGAGGATTTAGAGCGTTACAATGAAGTGTTGCTCCGAAACGAAGATGAATTACCTCCTAAAAAATAATCGCAGAGAAACTGGAATTAGAAAACCCTTGATAGGGATGCTCACTATTCTTATCGTTGCAGCATTTTTTTATTTTTTCGCTCCACATTTTGTAAATGAGAGTTTGTACAGGGTCGCACAACCGCTGTGGGGTGCGCGTGATTATATAAAAGAAAAATCGGCATCCTTAATATCTGTATTTGCCTATAAGGAACGGTTGATGAAAGAGAACCTCTCACTTTTGAACAAACTTGCTGAGGCCGATAATACACTTCTAGATCTTGATGAATACAAAAAAGAAAATATTGAATTAAAAAAACTGTTGGGACGGGTTTCCTATGAAAAAAGAATTTTAGCGGTGGTATTGGCAAAGCCGAACCGCTCACTCTATGACTCACTCGTCATTGACGTTGGAGAAAAAGATGGGGTTGCAGTCGGTGATCCGGTTTTGTCCGGAGGTTTTATAATCGGTGAGGTCCGTGAAGTTTCCACAGATAATTCAAAGGTTACCTTGAACTCCGCCCCAGGTGAGATATCCACCGTGCGAGTGGGTGATAGCGGTGTTGATACAGAGGCCTTCGGCAGGGGTGGTGGAAACTTTTTACTAAAGCTTCCCAAAGAAATTTTTGTGCAAAAAGGGGATCTGATAAAGTTTGCCGGTATTGCTCCGAGGTTTTTTGGCACAGTTGATCATATTGAGCGAACAGAAGCAGACACATTCCAATTTATTCTTTTTAAGCTACCCGTAAATATGTACACGCTTAATTGGGTTGAAGTGGTTCACCGTGAGTAATTATTTATGAACACACGCATTATTCTTGATATACTGCTTTTTGTTGCGGTGTTTATTGTGCCACCTTGGCTTGTTTTGCTTGTCGCGTCACTCTGCCTTTTTCTATTCAAGGATTTTTATGAGATAATTTTTCTTGGAATTATTATGGATTTTTTGTTTGGTGTGCCGACTCAATTTTTTGTGTTGCCTGTGATTTACACGCTACTCGCGAGTATTATTTTTTTAATTAGAATTTCTCTTAGGAACCATCTAACATTTTGAGTTTTTTCTCTGCATTAGTAACTAGCATGCTTTTCAAAAATCCGAAAAATCTTTTTAAGAAAAATTTGAGTCAGAAAAATTGGGGTCGTGAAATCGATCCCGATGAAATTTTTATCGATGCTACAAATTTACCAGAATTTGATCAGAGTCAGTTTGAAGGCCGTCTGGAAAAACCAATTTCAAAGCGCACTGTGATTGGCTGCGGAATATTTTTTGCAATTATTTTTTTGGCTTTTTCGGCTAAGGTCTCCATACTTCAAATCCTTCAGGGTGACACTTATGCCCTCAAGAGTGAACAGAATAGTCTCCGTCAGACAATAATTTTTCCAGAGCGAGGGGTAATTTACGATCGAAATAAAGTGCTTTTGGCGTCCAATGTGTACGCTGGTGTTAATACAGAATTTCCTCGCCGTTCATATGCGCAGATTGATGGCCTGGCGCATGTGCTTGGCTATATTCGTTATCCGTCTAGGGATTCAAACGGTTTTTATTATCAGGATCGCTACGAAGGAATGGATGGTGTAGAGGAAATTTATAATTCAGAGCTTGCGGGTAAAAATGGTCTGAAAATTATCGAGACGAACGCTTTGGGAAAAATTGAAAGTGAAAGTGTCATTGAGCCACCAAGAGATGGTGCTAGTCTTTTGCTTTCTGTTGATTCGAAAATTCAGGAGAAGCTGTACGAACTTATTAAATCATCGGCGACGAACATTGGTTTTGATGGGGGAGCGGCGGCTATTATGGATGTGAATACCGGAGAACTTTTGGCATCGGTGAGTTTTCCCGAATACAACTCAAATGTTATGTCTGACCGAACGAATAAAAAACAGATTAATCTTTTTCTGCAGAGTAAGAAAAATCCTTTTTTGAACCGTGTCACAGACGGTCTATACACTCCCGGTTCAATCATAAAACCGTTTGTCGCCCTCGGTGCACTAAAGGAGGGTGTGATCGATCCAGAGAAAGAAATTTTAAGTACGGGGTCAATTTCCATTCCTAATCCGTTCGATTCAGCCAAAAGAAGCGTCTTTAATGACTGGAAGGCACATGGTTATGTCGATATGCGTGCCGCACTCGCTGTTTCTTCAGACGTTTATTTTTACGAAATCGGGGGTGGATTTGAAGATCAGGCCGGACTGGGAATTGTAACCATAGAAAAATATATGAGACTTTTTGGTTTTGGCGAAATCTTGTCTGGTAATCCACTTCTCGACAGAGAAGGATCCATACCAAGTCCGGATTGGAAGAAGGAAAACTTCAAGGGCGATTCCTGGAGAATTGGTGATACCTACAACACCTCAATTGGCCAGTACGGTTTTCAGGTCACACTCATGCAGGCACTACGAGCAACAGCAAGTCTCGGAAATGGTGGCAGGCTTTTGAGTCCAACATTGCTTCAGACGGACGAATTGAGTGCTCTCAGACAGTCGAAGGCCCTGCCGTTTACCGGTGAACATTTGGCGGTTGTGAAGGAGGGGATGCGAGATGCTGTACTTGTAGGCACAGCAAAGGGTCTAAATATTCCAGAGGTTACGGTCGCTGGGAAAACCGGGACGGCCGAGCTTGGTTCATCAAAAAAATTCGTGAATTCATGGATTGTCGGTTTTTTCCCTTATGAAAAACCCAGATTCGCTTTTGCGGCTTTAATGGAAAAAGGTCCATATGAAAATAGTATTGGCGCGCTGTATGTAATGCGTCAGCTTTTTGAGTGGATGGCGGTTAATACGCCAGAATACCTCAAAACAGTTGAAAGTTGAAAGATTAGAGTTGAAAGTTTTTAAACGCCGTACTTTGGAGCCGATTAAAACGGCTTAACAGGAGCTCGGTTTGGTTTAACGGCTCACCCGTAGCACGGGTGAGCCGTTAAACCAAAACCAGTGAGCCGTTGAACGGAAAAACCTTAAGAATAGGCTTTTCCAGCAAGCTTCGCGGTGGTATAATGGCACCATTACATCTAATTCAATAATTATATGAATAGGCACGAGTCAGCGACAGTAGAAGCTGAACAATGTGAAAATCAAGGCGATAATAATAGTGCCGATCAGATAATCGGTCGCGCAATGCAAAGACATGCCAGTGATTTAGTGGGTTTGAGGGCTCGTTTGGAAGAATTGAATTTTTATCTGCCACAGTTTAGAAGTTCTGAAAAAGCAGGAATAGAAGCAGAAATGCAGCGGGAGATTGATGCGCGTGCCGCAGACGGTAATCGCCACGAGCAGGTTGATTTTACGCAACTAGAAGAAAGGTATAAGGAGTATATTAGGCGAGGCGTTGGTGGTGCGGCTAAGCTTGAAAATTTTACACGAGTTACTGAAGAGATGATTGCTCGGAAGGAAGCATTGACAGCCGAGATCGCTCAGATTTCAAGGGATTTAGACCAAAAATTATCAGAGGAGAGGGATGCCTCTCTTCAGATTGCCGAACTGAAACGGATGAATGATCACGATGATAGTCTGGTCAGGAGTCAGGCGGAACTTGTTCTTGCAATTGATGCTTTGGAAAAAAGAAAATTAGCACTAGAAAGGGAGTTGGGTACACAATAATTTCGGTTGACTTTAGACCAAAAAAAAGATATAGTTGTCTGACTTACAAAATTTAACCCAACGATTTATGGATGACAAAGCAGAATATTTGACGCAAGAAAAATTTGACGAGCTTACGAAGCAGCTTGAGGAATTAAAGACCGTCAAGCGCAAGGAGGTTGCCGAAAGTCTTGAATACGCTAAATCACTTGGCGATCTTTCTGAAAACGCTGAGTACCACGAGGCACGCGAGAATCAGGCAAATACAGAAGACCGAATTACGAAGTTGGAGATCATTCTTAAATCTGCGGTTATTATGCAACTCCATCACAGTGTGGTGGTGGGTATAGGCTCGATTGTCCATATCGAAAAGCAAAAAGATAAATCAAAGGCGAAATATAAAATTGTCGGTTCTGAAGAAGCAAATCTCGCTGAATCAAAGCTTTCAATTCACTCGCCACTCGGCACAGCCATGCTCGGAAAGAAAAAAGGAGATCAGTTCAAGGTTACTACTCCTGGCGGAATTGTTGATTACAAAATAATTGATATTGAGTAAATGGCCTCAGTCGAAGAAATTCGAAATAACAGGCTTGAAAAACTGCGAATCCTCGAAGAAAAGGGTCTCAATCCTTATCCTGTAACGACGAAACGCGATGTCACGCTAAAAGATGCGGTTGGCGAATTCGATAGGCTTTCAAAAGAAAAATCTGTTGCCCTTGCTGGACGGGTTATGTCGATTCGCCCTCAAGGTGGTCTTATTTTCTGTACTCTGGATGATGGTACTGGCCGATTTCAAGGGCTAGTAAAAAAAGATACTGTGGAAGCTGATGTTTTTGATCTATTCTCACAAACAGTTGATATTGGCGATTTTGTAGAAGTACACGGAACGTTTTTTGTAACTAAGCGAAATGAAAAGACGATAGAAGTAAGACAGTGGCGAATGCTCGCTAAAAGTTTGCGACCGCTTCCAGAGAAATGGCACGGTCTTCAGGATGTTGAGGAGCGTTTCCGTCGCAGATATCTCGACACATTAATGTCTCCAGAGGTTAAGGAGCGTTTCGTGGTGCGGTCAAAATTGGTTAGCGAAATTCGATCTTTTTATAATGATGCCGGTTATATTGAGGTAGAAACGCCACGTCTACAGGTACTTGCTGGTGGTGCAACAGCACAACCGTTTGTGACCCATCATAATGCCCTTGATATTGATTTCAATCTTACTATTGCGCAGGAGTTGTATCTGAAAAAACTGCTTATCGGTGGTTTTAATAAGGTGTATGAAATTGGCCGGAAGTTCCGAAATGAGGGGATTGATACTACACACAATCCGGAATTTACAATGCTTGAGTCCAACGAGTCCTACACGGATGCCTTGGGTCAGCGTGATTTTATAGAGCAACTTTTTAAACATCTTGTTAAAAAACTATATTCAAAAAATACAATAAATTATTCTGGTAACGAAATTGATTTTTCAGAAAAGTTCACCGTGATTACTTTTTATGATTTATTGAAAAAGTATGCGGAGATTCCTAATCCAGAAAAAATAACCCGTGAGGAGCTTGTTTCGAGTGCAAGCCAATTTGGAGTTGAAGTTTCTCCTGTTGAGTCGCTTGAGAAGATTATGGATGGTATTTACAAGAAAGCTTGTCGACCAAAATTGATACATCCGACCTTTATTGTCGACTATCCATTAAGTTTTAATCCATTTGCGAAAAGAAAAGAGGGATCGCCCGAACTGATTGATCGATTTCAGCTTGTTGTCGGAGGAATTGAGCTTGTTAACGCTTTTTCGGAACTCAACAATCCGATTGACCAAAGAGATAGATATCTTGAGCAGGATTCAAAAAAGAAAAAAGGGGAGACCGACATCGCGCCTTCCGATTTGGAGTATACCGAAGCCATGGAATATGGTATGCCACCGAATGGGGGTATAGGTATAGGTATTGATAGGGTGGCAATGCTTTTCACTGATTCAAAAAATATCAAAGAGGCAATTTTGTTTCCTACACTCAAGCCAAGAGATGAGAGCTCTGGTAAAAAGCAAAAGAAAATTGCCGTTGCTGCGCTCAACGGAGCTCTTGGTCTGAAACGCTGGGAAGAAATGAATACGGTTGCTCATTTAACCGCGGCACTCGGAGCAAGAAAAGGAAAGAGTCTTCTTTTTCAAGATGAAATTCAAACAAAAGATGATCAGGCTGTTTCTTTAAATATACAGCACGCAATTATGATAAAGCGAGCAGACTCAAATGATGACATGCTTTCTATTATAAGAGATGCTCGAGCTCAAGAACTTGCAGTGACTGAATTTACTCGTGAAATGATTGTTACCACAGACGATAAAAAGGTGATTGCTTCTACAAAATCCAAGAACCAGAGTGAAATCGAATATCTCGGGGTTCTGGTGTTTGGAGAAAAATCGATGGTTGAGAAAATTACCGCCAAGTTTAAACTTTTTGACTAGTCGAATAGATTACTGAAACCAAGAAAAAACCGCTCAATAGAGCGGTTTTTCTTAGTGGGCTAGACTGGCTTGAGGAGGTTGAACTGTGGATAACTATGCTAGGTTGTGGGAGAAAGTGTTATATAATGTTATCTAAGTGGTAAATAGTGGTAAATAATATAAATATGAAATTAAAAAAACTCTCAATAAAAATTTCATCAGACAAATATTCGCCTGTGATTATTCGCTATCAGATCACTGGTTTAAAGTTTCGCCAACCCGTTTTTGTTAAAAAACTTTCCGCAACTTCGTCTTCGAAATTCATAATTCATAATTCATAATTCTACCCAGATGCTCATCGGCGAATACACACACACCATAGACGAAAAGAACCGAGTGTCTTTGCCTGTGAAGTTTCGCCAGGAGATGGGTAAGAAGATTGTTATCACACAGGGTCTCGATGGCTGTCTATTCGTTTTCGCACCAAAAGACTGGAAAACTTTTTCCGACAAGCTCGCTGAAACCTCATTGGGTCAAGCTGACACCAGAAATTTCAACCGTTACATGCTCGGAAGTGCGGTAGAGGCAGACGTGGATTCCCTCGGTAGAATCCTGGTTCCTGACTTTTTGAAGGAGAGGGCTGATCTTAAATCCAAAGTGGTCATTATCGGAGTTCGGTCACGAGCCGAAATTTGGAATGAGAAACGATGGATTGAGTGTAAGCAGGCAGTGGAAAAGCAGGCCGACGCATTGGCTGAGAAATTGGGGCAAGTTGGCGTGCTGTAAAACCATGGCGCATACGAGTGTTCTTTTACAAGAAATTTTGACAGGACTCGACATCAAGTCGAACGATATTTTCTTTGATGGCACGATAAACGGTGGGGGACACAGTTTCGCCGTTTCAGAAAAATTAGGGGCCGAAGGCACTATAATCGGCACTGACCTCGACGGCAACGCGATTGTGAAGGCCGGTGAGAGGCTCAAGGGCGCAAAAGCAAAAGTTATTTTAAAGCAGGCAAGTTTTCGCACCATTGATTTTGTACTTGCTTACGCCTCAGTGCCAAAGGTAAATAAAATTCTACTTGATCTTGGTCTGAGCTCCAACCAGTTTGATGAATCGGGTAGGGGATTTTCCTTTCAAAAAGATGAACCCTTACTTATGACTTTCAATAATAAACCAGGTGAATCCGATTTGACCGCAGAAGGGATTGTGAATCACTGGGACGAGGAGAACATCGCGCAGATCATTGAAAGTTACGGAGAGGACAGATTTGCAAAGAAAATTGCGCACGCAATAGTATTTGCAAGGCAGAGGGGAGAGATTAAAACAACCACCGAACTAGTAGAAATCATAAAATCAGCATTACCTGGAAAAGAACTTCACAAGAGACTGCACCCAGCCACAAAAACCTTTCAGGCGCTCAGAATCACAGTGAATGATGAGCTCGGTGCTCTTAATGAAGGTTTAAAAAAAGGATTTGAACATCTGACTGCTTGCGGGAGAATGGCAGTTATATCATTTCACAGTCTTGAGGATCGGGCGGTCAAAAACTTTTTTAAACAGATGGCATCGGAAGAAAAAGCAGTGATTATTACAAAAAGACCGTTAGTCGCCACTGAGCAGGAAATAATCGAAAACCCCAGATCGCGAAGTGCAAAATTGAGAATTATAGAGAAGAAGTAAGAACAGTGAAGAAAATGGTAGAAATCATAAAAAACAAAATATCCGACAGACAAAATATTTTCAGATTTTTAATCTGGGGTATCGTTTTTTCACTTGGACTTTATTTATATTTTTTAAGCCACACTATATATAGTGTTGTTGAGAGGCAACGATCGGAGCAAACTATTGCCACCCTGCAGGGTAGTATTGAAAAGCTTGAAGCGGTTTATTCAAATTTGAAGGCTCATGTTACGGTCAGTCTTGCTGAAGCAAAAGGGTTTACAAGTGTAACGAGTGCAACATATATTTCTCGCAAACCAATTGGTAAGGCCCTGTCTTTGAACAATGAAATCTAATTCAGTTTTTCGTATTCGCTTGATTTCCGTGGGCGTCGTGCTTGTTGCCCTGATTCTTGTTGGTAAACTTTATTCACTTCAGATAGTTTCTGGGGAGGATTTTCGTATACGAGCGGAGCGTCAGTATCTCCAGCCGACTGAAAGTGTATTTAACAGAGGCACAATATTTTTTCAAAATAAAGATGGCAGCGTGCTCGGTGCCGCTGTACTTAAAACTGGATTTACAATAGGCATCAACCCTAAGGCTCTGGAAAATCCGGAGCAGGTTTTCAATCAGCTCAATAGCATTATTCCAGTTGACAAGGATACTTTTATTTCTCGCGCGTCTCAAAAAGAAAGCATGTACGCAGTTGTTGCTAAAAAAATTGATGAAGATCTAGCAAAAAAAATTAGTGCACTAAAAATAAAAGGTGTACTTGTCTATAAGGATCGGTATCGCTTTTACCCATACAAGAGCTTGGCGGCAAATGTACTCGGTCTAGTCGGATACAAAGGTGATGTATTTGCGGGACGGTATGGCTTGGAAAGTTACTATCAAGATGTCTTGTCTCGCAATTCGGGAGACCTGTACTCAAATTTTTTTGCTGAGATTTTTTCCAATATAAAAACCAGTGTTGATTCTGGTTCCAAATTTGAGGGTGATATTGTGACAACAATCGAGCCTACTGTACAAGCATTTCTAGAAAAAGAGCTCGTTTCTATAAAGGATGCATGGAATTCAAGAGCAAGTGGGGGCATTGTTATGGATCCAACTAATGGAGAAATTTACGCAATGGCCAACTATCCCACCTTTGATCCAAATGCCCTACAAAATGAAAAAAATCCCGCAATTTTTGCTGACCCTATCGTGGAGAATGTGTATGAAATGGGTTCTATCGTAAAGCCCTTAACAATGGCCGCCGGTATTGACTCTGGCACTGTAACTGCTGAAAGCACATATGTTGATAATGGTTTTCTTATTTTAAACGGTTCAAGGTTTTCAAACTTTGATGGAAAAGGTCGTGGTGTTGCAAACATGCAAATGGTTCTTAACGATTCATTGAATACAGGTGTTGCTTATGTTGCCCTAAAAATGGGCAATGATCTTTTCTCGGATTATTTTAGAAAGTTCGGCCTTGGAGATGAGACTGGGATTGATATGCCAAACGAGGCGCCCGGCCTTATCAACAACCTCAAGAGCCCACGGGATATAGAGCACGCCACCGCCTCATTCGGACAAGGAATCGCCATGAGTCCAATTATTACTATTCGTGCACTATCCAGCCTTGCAAACGGAGGTTATCTTGTCACCCCTCATTTAGTAAAACAAATCGATTATACTGTCGGTGTTAGTAAGAAACTTACCTATGACAAAGGTGCTCAGGTTATTAAGCCAGAAACATCAGCGGAGATTTCTCGTATGCTTGTAAACGTTGTAGATAAGGCGCTTTTGGGAGGAACAGTCAAAATTCCCAATTATAGTGTTGCTGCCAAAACTGGTACGGCTCAGATTGCCAAAGAGGCGGGCGGGGGATATTATAGCGACAAGTATTTGCATTCATTTTTTGGGTATTTCCCGGCATATAATCCAAGATTTATTATCTTTTTGTATACATTAGAGCCGAAGGGGGTTGGGGGCGATTTTGCTTCTCACACACTTACAAAACCGTTCATGTCGACAACCAAATTTCTCATTAATTACTACAAAATTCCCCCAGACAGATAATACGAAAATACGAATGAAGACGAATATACGAACATATACGAAAGGAGAGGAAAGGCAAGATTCAGTTTTCGTGACCATTTCGTATATTCGTACAATTCGTATTTTCGTATAAATATATGAAGTCATTTTTTAAAAAAATTGTAATAGAAATCCTCACCTGGGAGGCTCGACTGGTGCTTGCTCGTTATCAGCCCAAAGTTGTTGCAGTTACAGGAAGTGTAGGCAAGACATCCACCAAAGATGCACTGTTTGCGGTTATTGAGAGTGAGTTTCGGTCTCGAAGGAGTGAAAAAAGTTTTAACGGTGAGATTGGAGTTCCGCTAACGATTCTCGGATTGCCAAACGGTTGGAACAATCCTTTTGTATGGCTCTCAAATATCTTTAATGGTTTTATTCTTTGTTTTTTTCCTAAAATCTTACAGACAAAAGCCATTGGCTTCCCCGAATGGCTCGTTCTAGAGATTGGTGCCGATCATCCCGGTGACATTGAAAATATTACAAAATGGCTTCATCCTGATGCTGTCGTCGTAACGCGAATGAGCGAGGTGCCGGTGCATGTTGAATTTTTCAAGTCTCCGGAGGAAGTAATAAAAGAAAAAACTTTTTTGGTGCAAGCGCTCAGGGATTCTGGAACTCTCTTTCTCAACGCTGATGATAAAGATGTGATGAGCATGAGAGACGCAAAACGCAATACTCTTCTTTTCACGTTTGGTATTGAAGAGCCCGCTGATTTTCAATCCTCCAACCTTGAGGTTACCTATGAAAAATTAAACGGCGATAATGCGCCTTCTGGGATTACGTTCAAGGTAAATTACAACGGCAATTCTGTTCCCATTAATGTGCTAGGAAGATTTGGAAGACAGCACATTTATCCGGCACTCGCTGCCCTAGCGTTCGGTCAGAGTTTGGGACTTAACACTGTCTCTATGGCTGACAGTCTTGCTAACTATTTACCGTCACCCGGCCGTATGCGGATTATTCCAGGTGTTAAAAATACTACTATTATTGATGACAGTTACAACTCTTCTCCGGTCGCAGTGAGAGAGGCACTAAGAACTCTCGGTGAAATTAAAACGATCGGTCGGAAAATTGCAGTGCTGGGGGATATGCTTGAGCTGGGTAAATATTCTGTTGAAGAGCACAAAAAGGCCGGTAAAGAGGTAATTGGAGTGGCAGAAATACTCGTAACTGTTGGTTTGCGCGCGCGCGATATTGCCATGGGCGGGCTTAACAATGGAATGAACGAGAGAAATATTTTTCAGTTTGATGATTCGTTAGGAGCTGGCAAATACATTGAAATGATGTTGGAAGAGGGTGACATTGTTTTGGTCAAAGGTTCTCAGGGCGCACGCATGGAAAAAATTGTCGAGGAAATTATGGCCGAGCCGGATCGAGCGAGTGAGCTTTTGGCACGGCAGGATCCAGAATGGAAAAATCGTTAATATTTCTCTAAATTCTGCCGTCTAAATCTTTAGATTTAGACGGCCGAATCTCTAGACAGGGCCATATTTCAGTGCAACGGCTCAACGGGAAGCCCCGTTGAGCCGTTGTCTTATTTTGATTCACTTTTAGACATGGGTGAACCACCTTTTGTTTTCTGGATATAAATCCTATTATTTGTTAATGTAGAAACAGACAAAGAACACACAAAATCAACAACGAAAGAGAGAAACTCATGTCTACCTATAATGTCGCAATTCTCGGGGCCACAGGTGCCGTTGGAATGGAAGTTGTCCGCCTACTTGATGAGCGAAACTTCCCAGTTAGGAGTTTGAGGCTTCTTGCCAGAAAGCACGATGGCAGAACCTGCTCGTTTAAGCGTAGGCAGATTCCCGTCCTGGCTTTGGACGAGGGTAGTTTTCAGGACATTGATATCGCCATCTTTAGCGCCGGCAGCGATGTCGCACGCCAGTTCGGGCCGGTTGCGGTAAAGGCTGGCTGCACGGTTATTGACAACTCGAGTGCATTTAGAGTGGAGGAAAGTGTGCCGTTGGTAGTTCCAGAAATTAATGGGGATTTGCTTCATCCCTGGACCACCCCTGGCATTATTGCTAATCCAAATTGCACAACAGCCATTACTCTTATGGCGCTCTGGTCGCTTCACCAGCGGTTTCGTGTGACGCGTATCATAGCTTCTAGCTATCAGGCTGTGTCAGGCAGTGGACAAAAAGGCATTCATGAACTTGATTCGCAGATTGAAGCAAAACAGAGGGGTCACGATATCAGGAGAGAGGTTTATCCGCATCAAATTGCTTTCAATGTCATTCCGTCTGTCGGAAACTTGTTGCCGTCAGGTTTTACCGACGAAGAAGATAAGCTTGAAAATGAGGGTAGGAAGATTATGGATCACCCCTCCTTTGTGGCAAGTGTCACTTGTGTTCGGGTTCCCGTTTACAGAGCTCATTCCGTGGCGGTTACTGCCGAATTCGAGCAAAGAATCGATGTTGAGAAAGCCATTGAATGTCTCCGCTTAGCTCCGGGTCTGACTGTTTGTGAGGGTTCGGCCTATCCCACCCCGATCGATGTTTCGGGAAAAGATAATTGCTTTGTTGGGCGAATCCGCAGGGATCGTGCGTTCGACAATGGCCTATCTTTTTGGGTTGTCGGTGATCAACTTTTGAAAGGTGCCGCACTCAATGCTGTGCAGATCGCGGAAGAGTTGGTGCGGAGGTAGTGTAGGATGTGTTCCATTGAACTCTAGGTCGTACTTCGGTACGACCTTTTATTTTTTACAACTGCCATTTTTTGTCTTTCTTCCTGCATTCTTTTACCCGAAAATCATCGCTTTACGAATCAAGGCAAGCAGGGAAAGACGCGAGGTGTAAATCCTAATGGCAAAATCGTTAGCAAAAGAAAACCTCCTAGGACCGAAATCCTAAGAGGTGTGTTATCTAACGTTTGCCAGACTTAACTGTCGCGCCCCATGCCATAGCCAAACTACTGAGGTCGTCTGGAACAGCGGGGCTCGGCTGTGGTGGCGGGGCGGTGACTGGAGCTAGCGGCCGAGGTGCTGGAGCAGGCCTGGGCAAGAATGACAGGGATCGCCTTTGCGCGGTCTCTGCCTCGCCGCCGAGTGTCACACGAATCTCGCTCAAAAGCAGGTTCCGTTTTTCGACGGCTTCCTGTCGGTTCAGAGTCCAATGCCATGTGAGAGACAAACTCCAGCCGAAGATCTTCTCGAGTGTTCCATATGCCATGAACCTTTCACTATCTCGAGGGCTTCGTCCGATGCAATGCTCAATGATTTCTGGCACCACGATACCGGGCTGAATCAGCGACGGCATCCGCAGAACATCAATTGGCCATGATCTTGGGTTGCTGACGAACTGCCTGTGGAGTCCTTCGCGAATCAGGTCGCGCTCACCCTGAAGGCCCGGTGTAACCACTGCCCTTTCCTTGACAACCACCTTACCGATGAGTGTCTGGGTTGAGGTCACCACATCACCAAATGTCGCATCGAACCTGGGACTGACCCCGGTCTTTTGCGTCAGGAGGTGCGGAGCAATCTCCACTACCAGTTCAGGAGTAACCGATGTTCCGAATGTCACCACGCGCATGATTTTCGTCCCACCGAATCGAGCTTTGATCTCGAAGTCTCGAGGCATACCAACGATCCAGTTTGGTTGCTGGCGGAGCACACTACTATTGTGTAGGACTCGAATCACATCATCACCGTTCTGGTAGCCATATCCCACATTCCTGAAGAGGTGGTCAATGAGTCCCGTGACGATGCAACGATGAATTCGAGTCCGGTCGGTCGATTCACTCCACTCCGTTTTTCCGCGGAGCGAATCAGTGATTTGCTCGCGGATCTGTTGAGCTCTGAAGAATGCCTTGACGTGAATCCCATTCGCTTCCATTTGCCTTTTATCCATGTTGCACGCCGCTTTAAACAAGGCAAGTTGAGCAAAAACGTCTGACTCCCGTTCGTTCTGAATGAGTTTGCGCCAGGAATCAACAGGCAGACCGAACTCATCCTTGCGCATGTGGATCTCACCGGCCTCGAGGATTGCCGCGATCGCGATGACGTCCTTGAGGACGCCGTGTCTGATCGCTTCCACAATCATCCGTCCGTTGCGGACAGAGACGGGAAGTTTGGCAACTTGGTGACCGATTGCAGTGACCCTGCCTTCGGGCGTCATGCACCCGAGTGCCTTTAGCACTCGTTTAGCCTCGTGAATCTGGGCGATGTCGGGCTGATGGAAGAATTGGAGTTCTTCAGCATCGAGTCCGGCTTCAGCCAAGCGTAAGACCACTTGGTCGAGACGCAACCGCAGAATCTCGGCAACCGGAAATTCCGGCCGCTGAGCATCTTTGCAGTAATCCACATAGAGACCAGGAGCTGTGCGGCCCGCACGACCCATGCGTTGCACGCGATCCGCCCATGAAATAGGGCGGAGGAAGAGTCCTTCGACTCCGTTTGATGTTTCAACTCGGCGCTCCATTCCAGTGTCCACGACGACAGTGATGCCATCGATGGTCACCGAAGTTTGGGCGACATTGGTTGAAACAATGACCTTCGAACCACCGTAGTGGCCGAAGCATCGAGACTGATCGTCCGAAGTCAGATCACCGTGGAGGGGGAAAATTTTCGCGTTTGTGCCGAGTTGCATGAGCGCCTCGATGGTTTTGCGAATCTCTTCTTTTCCAGGTTCAAAGACTAGGACGTTGTGCCCTTGTCGAACTAGCTCAGCGACATGAAGGACGTGCGACGCACGCCGTTCAGTGATCTCCGTGATCGGGTGGGACCTACCGGGCACCGAGATAATCGGTGCACCGTCGAAGTAAGCGGAAAGTCTCTCCGCCTCGAGGGTGGCACTCATGAGCACCACCTTGAGTTTCCTTCCGCTTGCGAGTTCTTTCTTGACCCACGCGATGAGGACCTCGATGTTTAGGTTCCACTCATGCACCTCGTCAATGACGAGGATGTCTGTTTTGTTCTGGCCGACAAGTTCGCGCACGAGCGCGAGTCCATCGGTGCAGAACAGGCATCGGGTTTCCTTAGAGTCGCAACGTTCCCCCGACATGCGGTATCCGATGATTTCTCCGAGCTGGGTCTGGTATTCCCAAGCAACCCGTTCGGCAATCGAACGTGTGGCCAACCGCCGAGGCTGTGTGACCACGATGTTGTAGCCGGTTTCAAGAAGGAACTGCGGCACTTGTGTGCTTTTTCCAGCTCCCGTTTCTGCGGTGATGATTGTCACCGGGTTGTCTTCAACTGTGTTGAGGATCCGACTGCAGAACTCTGCAACTGGCAACTTTTGATTCATGTGTTGTTCCTTCAAGCGAGGGGTATGCGCCGACAAGCGCACTTAATATCCCACCCTGCTTGGCCGTTTTCTAGGCGACTTCGTTTCGGTCTGTATCTAACGACGCAGACCTACGCGCATACAGGCAGGGTTGCCTGAGGTTTACTGACAAAAGTGTTATTTCAAAGATCAAAATGGCTAAAATACGCCACCTTTAATACTAGCATATTATTGACTAGAAGTCAAGTATAATTATGACCTCCACTTTTTGTCCTCTTCTTTACTTTCTCTAGCGCGAAAAGCAGTGATTTTGCGAATGAGCCCAGCGGGTAGTGGTTTATCAAGAGGGAACTGAATTGAGCCCTTGGCTGTTTTAAATTTCGATAATTCTTTTGCGAATTTTCGTATCGGGCTTGGTGTCGGGTAGAAGCCGATATGGTGTTTGAATCCTCCGAACATTACCAATATTCTTCTGTAGGAAAAAGATGGCATTCCCCATTTTATACCTTCTGTCGCCCCAGGTGTGGCCGTGCGAATGCACGCACGCATCTCTCTGAGTTTCTTTTGAGCGTCCTTCGGCGCTTTGGCAATGTACTCGGTGATGGTCTCTGGTCTTGAGGTAATCATTGTTTTCTAATTTTTCGTAGAAAAAGTATCTCACCTATTATTACGAATTTTGTCAGTAAAACCGAAAGCGGATATATCAATGTAACCAAGGAGTAGCTACCCATAGAAAAAGTAGACAGACCGTGCTTCACTGCATCAACATACATAGAGCCCAATGATTCACTTTGTGGGGCGTGCCAAGTTTTTCGCATTGTAGGAAAGAACGCTATTAAGTCGATAACCGTCGCAAGGATAACTGACCAGAGAACGCTTTTTGTTAAAATCCACGGCAGAATTGAAATGATTGCTAGGGCCAAGCAAACTTTGTCGAAACTGGTAATATCTTTTGTGCCGTACTTATCCTTCAGTGAAAGAAAGAATGTTCCAATAGTCACCACGGCCGCTACTCCCGTGGCCCATGATCCCGGTCCTCCGCCGGAAACCCACTGTCCTAGGAAGGCGATTGTTGTGACGATGCTCCAGATAAGCCAGGTGTACGTGTGAGGTTTTGTATTGCCCCGCAAAATATCTCGGATGTATAGAAACGAACTAAATAGGGCAAGAATCGCCGCGACTGCTCCGAGAACTATTTTCAGGTCCATTGCTGAATTATATCAAAATATACCCTAACTAAAAAATAAACTATCCAGCTTTTTTTATTCTAAAAATGTGCTATATTTCTGTGGCAATGCTGGCCCCATCGTCTAACGGTTAGGACGGAGCCTTCTCAAGGCTTAAATCGGGGTTCGATTCCCCGTGGGGTCACAAAAATAA
>JBBTUO010000040.1:0-39011 GCA_038063715.1 Patescibacteria group bacterium
GCCCATCAAAAGCACTCCTTTTGGAATGACAGCGCCGCTATCCAAAAATTTCTTTGGACTTTTTAGAAAATCCACAATTTCCTTGAGTTCCTCCTTGGCTTCCTTAGCCCCAGCGACATCTTTAAATGTCACTCGTGTCTTTTTGTCCGATGGAAAAGTAATACGGGCCTTTGATTGTCCGAAAGTAAACGCCTGCATGCCGGAACCCTTAACCTGTCGCGACAAAAACCATACAAAAAACAAGATAAATAAAATTGGAATCAGAATTGGCGCAAGATTCAAAAACCAAAACAAAATTCCACTTTCAGCTTTCACCTCAATCTGCAGAGTATTTAATTTTGCGAGTGGTACACCATAATTGACTAGGGTTTGTGTGAGCGCAGTACCCTCTTCCTTTTTCGCCTTCTTTATTTCGTGATCTTTTAAATACTCGACAGTAAGATTGTCGGCCTCAACAGTAATTTTAGTCACAAGACCCGCTGAAATATCGGTAGCAAGTTGAGAAATAGAGATCACCGGCGTCTTCGAGCCGCTCTCGGTCAAAAATGAATAAATAGTCATCAACACCAGAAAAATTAAAAACGTACTTGCGGCATTATTCCAAAAAGACTTGGGCTCATTTGGCCCACTCTTCTTCTCTATATTTTTCTCCCCACGCTTAGGCAATTTCAGGTTTTTAAACCCGTTTTCAGGTAGTAAATTCATATGTGTAGCCATTATAGCACAAAACAGCATCTATTAAAATAGAGAACCCTGACAAGGTGAGTTTTTACTTAATTATCCGCACCACCCCAGTATTCGCATCCACCTCCACCATATCTCCGTCCTTCAAAATTTTTGTGATATGGGAAACCCCAACGATACACGGGATACCGAACTCACGTGAGACGACGGACACATGAGCTGTCAGTCCACCCTCCTCAGCAACTATCGCGGAAGCCTTCCTCATAATCGGCACGAAATCTGGACTAGTATTCGCAACAACCAGAATGTCACCTTCGTCCAGCTTATGAAAATCGCCGGGGCCAAAAATCACCTTGACCCTACCCGTAGCCCTCCCACGACATGCAACCCTGCCTTTAAATTGAGTTACTGACAAATCAGCTTCCAAATATTTCTTTTCAAAATCTTTTGCTTCAGAACCAACCAAGGTGAAAATCTCACCGCCAGCTGTTAGGACGATGGAATATTGTGCCCTATCTAGAACCAGCTTATCATCAATTACTTTCCCCATAATAAGCCGAGGTGTTTCTTCCCACACCAGATCTTTGATAAAGCCAACTGATTTACCTGTACGCTTAGCAACCTCTTGAAACATCGGTTCAGCAAAATACTGAACCTTGTTTATTGATGACTTAAAATAGTCCTTGAGATAGGAAATTCGTGAGGCCAGTTGAATTAGTCTTTTACCCTCACCGGAATATTTATTTTCAAGAGTCTTCCTATGAGTATGTTCATTTTCAATTTTTTCCAAGAGTTTTTTTAGGTACTCGCTGGGATTTTCTGACAAAAATACCTTAATCTTATTTTCATAGTCATTTATGGATTTTGGCTGTTCATTAAAATAACCCAACACCGACCATGTGTAGGAATCATGGATTTTTTGGAGAGCTTGTTTAAAGGCTTCACCCTCTCTTGCCACCTTTCCTGTATCAATCTTAGAGGCAAGTTTTAACAGTTCAACTTCTTCCTCCAAACCGAAACTTAGATTGTCCGCAACTGAAGCGATTGCGATACAATTATCCGAATCGGCCTCTTTTGAAAAAAGCTCGCGCAATTTCGGAATAAGCGCCCTGTCACATCCTCGCATATTTGTTGCGGGAATCATTTGCAAATCGTAACGTTTGTAATACCAAGCCATACAATCAGCGAGCTCCTTATCGGACAACCCTTTAATATCCGTACTCTGAAGACGGGAAACCGTCTTTTCACATTCTAAAGTAATATAGGTATGAAGTTCATCAAGCATTGAAAAATCTTTCAAAAAACGATCCAGGTATGGAGCAAACTCTGAAGTATTTTTTACAACAAAAGAGCCTTGCATAAAGTGATTTTTGAGAACGGCCAAAATACCTAAATTAACCGACCATTTCGAGTGCTGGGAACTGTAGCACTGATGAACACAAGCATAATAGGTATAAAAATACGCTGCACGACCCCATTCGGGTAGAAATTGATAATTAGAAAGATCTTGTTTTAAAAAATTATTTTTCATAAGTTATTTTCAGATTTTTTATGATTCTTTTGCCAATGCCCGTCCAGCATCCTGCTTATTCTACGCTAATTTAACTGATTTGAAATTACTTGACAATATAGCATATATTATGCTATATTGCATTCAGTTTGAACCTTGAAGTGCTCCCTGTTTCGAGCTCTCGCCACCCCGTTCAGACAACAACGACAACCAGAAAACCCGACGGTCTACCGATATTCATTATGACTGACTCAAAAATTGCGGCGCTCCTCCGAGTGTCGACCAGCACCATTGTCTTGGCCCGCCATGGCAAAGCGCCGAAATTGTTCGACGAACAGCGAGACGGCGAGCGAATGCTCAACGACAAAGGCATCGACCAAGCAAAACAGCTCGGCCAGCGAATCGGAACAACGAACTTTGACGTCGTTCTGTCATCGCCTCTCAAAAGGGTGGAGGACACCCTTTCCATCGCGACCGGGGGACGACAATACGTAATCAACTCCGTGCCCGAGCTAACCATTCCTGATAACTCGGAACACCCGATCATGATTATGTTCAACGCCCTGAGCTACTCGCCGATGTGCAAATATATCGAACACCCGCTCGGAGAGCAGCTGAAGCACTACGGCAGGACGGCCCTTGAGACGATTCTGGCCCGGCTCAACACGGAAAAAGTTGGGCAAAAAATTTTGATCGGCGGACACGCAGTCCTGCTAAACGCACTGGTCTGGGCAATGGCCGACCCCCTGGAACTTGAGGGAGGGATGAACGCAAGCCAGCTTCGAATAATGGCACTTGAAACGAGCCTCGGCGAGTGCGAAGCGTTCGAAATCACTCTCAGACTCGGCAGTGACACCGCGCTCTGCAGACACATCAAGCTGGACTAGGTGAAAACCAAAATCTACAACCCACTTCCGAAAGTTCGGGGGTGGTTTTCTTTTTTAATTTTTTATTATCCTCACAATCCCCTTCTCCGCATCGACTTCAACCAAATCTCCGTCTTTCAAAACTTTTGTGGCGATTTTGGTGCCAACAATGCAGGGGATTTTAAGCTCACGAGAAGTTACTGCGGCATGAGACATAAGTCCGCCCGTGTCCGTAATAACCGCCGAGGCTTTTTTCATAGCAAAAATATATTCAGGGGTTGTCATGGGTGCAACTAAAATATCGCCTGAGACAAATGCATCACTGTTTTTCGGATCCAGTACAACACTAACTCGTCCCCGAACAATGGTAACGGATCGACTTACCACAATCCCCCTAAGTTCGCTTTCACCGCCCTGAGACTTTTCTTCCGCATACAAATCCCAATACTCTAACGCAGTCTTCCCCCCGATAAATTTTGGTTTTTCCAAAACATCCATACTGAGCACAAATGCCGTTCGCCTCTCCACCAAATCATTCGCAGAGGGCATTTTACCATTAAGCATCGCCAGTATTTCATCAGTACCGAAATTAAGCAGATCATTTTTTGCAACAGACAACCGCTGAACAGCCTCGTCTAGCATTGTGGTTTTATAGTGAAGATATATCAAAATCATCTTTTTTCTTTCATCTTGCCATTCCACACCCCGAACGAATGCCTGAGAAAGAGCGACAGCATATTCCGACAAGTGATGCTCCTTCACAACCCGCTCTTTCGTATTTTTCTTTTTTACTAAATCACTTTTGAAGTTTTCTTCAATATTTCCCGCTAAATTATTTTTTCTTTTTTTAAAATACTCAATGCCCAAAACCTTAGTGTCGTTGTAGCTATTCTCCAACCAGAAATATTTTTTTGTATGCCCTACCAAATCAGCAGAGCACGATAAATCCATCTCCTCCCTCTGAAAAAAAGAAGGTTCTTCTGGCGCCGTCAGTGCCTCCATTACCTTAGCGACCTCTGCCGGATTTTTAACGGTATTCTTTATTTCATCCTCGATTAATTTATCGGCGCCGTAATTACCCAGCTCAGGAACAGCAATGTTTGTCCAGAAAGTTGAAAGTACATCCCCCATTTCTTTCCACAAACCAACAAAATCGTTCGTTGATAATTCTGCTAAATTTAAAGCCTCAACCCTACCCTGCCATGATTGAACCAGAGACAAATCTCTCTCCCAACCAACCTCCACCTTCTTTCTCCCGATCTCATCCAGCATATATTTCAAAAACACGCTCCTGGCATGCCTTCTTATTTCCTCGTGATCATTAACCCAAACCATATTTGCACCTTTGGACATTAGAAGTCCGCCTGGCCACGATTCGCCCTTAAAAACTAGCGGGAATTTAGTCCAAATGCCCCCCCAATCGGAAGCGTAAAAGAACCGCATTGGAACTGGGCCCCACCTGAAAATTTCTACGTTTTTACTAAGGGGTGTTTTTTTCATTCTCTATTTTAACTTCGTAATCGGCTGGCCTCGAGTAATACATTCATTCCCGCTTGATAATTTTCACCTCCCCCCTCTCCGCATCCACCTCCACCAAATCCCCGTCCTTTAGAACCTTTGTGGCGATTTTTGTGCCGATGATGCAGGGCTTTTTCATTTCGCGAGCGACGATGGCAGCGTGACATGTTATACCACCTTCATTGGTAACAAAAGCGGCCGCCCGTTCCATGGCGGGAAGAAATGTTGGCACGGTCATCGATGTAACCAAAATTTCTCCTCGTTCAACTAGTCCAATATCTGTGTTTTTCATTAACAGACGAACTTTTCCAGTTACCTTTCCTGGACAAGCGACCTGACCCTTGATTTCCTTAACGCCGGATACATCCGGCTCAAGTTCAAGCCGGAAATCAAATTCTTTCTCTAATTTCTGAAACTCTGCCTCACTAAGGACGATATCATCAACAACAATTAACTTTTCTTTCTGCCGTTTCAACAAAATATTTTTAGCGGGAATCACATTATCAGTAATTTCTTCAAGCGAAATATAGCGAGCCAAGGGACCCAAATCCTCAAAGAGGTGCCGCAAAGTGGTATCGATATGATTAAAAGCGTCATACTCCAGATCGCCCGTCTTCCTTCGAAAATCCATCACCAGATCACGATCACCTTTTGTGAATCTGTCGTCTGGTGGCAAGTATAGAGAGGCGAAAAAGCCCTCCCAACAGTCTAAAAGTAAATTTAAAAAATTGACAAACTCTTGCCGAGATAGAGTGCGCGAGCATTGATTTTTAAGCTCATAAACCTTCTGCAAGTTATTCCGTACCAAATTCGTAACAAAATTTTTATCTTTTTTTAGTTCTAAAAGAATGAAGGTGTTAATTTCATAATTTACCGTTGAACCTCGATACAAAGTGGCCAGACCGTCCTGCAAAATAGAAATATTTCTTGGAAAAGCTGTCACATCTCTGCCAAAAATATTTTTATATCTGCGTCCCCAAATCTGACAAAGAATTAGCGGGAAATCTCGAGTAAATTTTTTGGGGACAATGTTCATATTTTATTTTAGCGTCGTAATCGGCCGGGACTGAGTAATATAAAATTTACCACCGGCAAATGCCCACTCGATATCGCAGGGAAAACCATAGTGACTTTCGATTTTTAAAATGAGTTCGGATAATTCCAAAATTTGCTCATCTGAAAGTTTTTGCCCGGCCCCTTTGGCTTTTGGAATATCCTGCCACACATTGGGACCATCATTCCCGGAAAGCCCTTCGGACTCCCCAGATTCCCCGGGCTTCACTTTAGTTGAGTAAAGTGAAGCCCGATACAAACCGCGCTCCTGTTCCGAAATGTTTTTGTCGATAATCCTGCGAGGAGTTTTTTCCACAACATAACTGTCCGGTGTAATCTGGCCCGACACAATTGCCTCGCCGAGTCCGAAACCGGACTCGATGATGAGCTGATTGCGATCTTCGGTAACCGGGTGCACCGAAAACGCGATACCGGAAACTTCAGACTCGACCATTTTTTGGATAACCACCGCGACAGAAATACGCGTATCATGCAACCCTTTTTCAAATCGATAAAAAATTGCCCGCGGGGTAAACAAAGACGCCCAGCACCGATGAACATTCTGCAACAAATCATCGGCGGTCGTATTGAGAAACGTATCGAGTTGGCCCGCCCATGCCGCCGAGCTTGAATCTTCGGCAGTCGCACTTGATCGCACCGCCACAAATTTCGCACCGAGCTTCACGAAATGCTTTTCAATTTCTTTTTCAATATCCTTCGGCATTTTCGCCGCCAAAATCAGTGCTTGAATTTTTTCCGACGCACCGTCTACGGTATGCATCTCTTTGTGATTAACGGTGTGCAATATCGCGTCAATTTCAACATTCAAATCCGTCTCTTCCAAAAAGTGATCGAACGCATCTGAAAGCAACACAAAACCATGAGGCACCGGAATACCGGCATGGGTCATCTCGCCAAGTGAAGCCCCCTTCCCGCCGGCAAGCGAGACATCGTCTTTGCTTATATTCTTAAATTCACGGAAAAGCTCCATCGCTCTACATTATCACAAAGCTTCGCGGAGAAAAAGCACTACAATTTACCTAAAAATACTTTTTCGAGAATTCCAGAGTTTACGATTTTTTCTGGGGCATCCGACGCTACCACCTTTCCGTGATCCAGTATGTACGCGCGATGCACAAACTCAAAAAGCGATTTTATGTTGTGCTCTACAACCATAATCGCCGTATTGTGTCGTTCATTTATTTCTTTAATTTTGGCAAACACTTCTTTCACGATCTTGGGGGCGAGGCCTAGCGACGGCTCATCCAAAAGCAATACCTTCGGGTCGTTCATCAATCCACGAGCAATAGCGAGCATTTGTTGTCCACCACCGGAGAGCACACCGGATTTTTCTTTTAACCGATTCTTAAGTATTGGAAAAAGTTCTAGGACCTCTGCCATTCGCCGCTTCATCTCCTTCGCATCTTTTACATTCCACGCCCCAATTTCTAAATTTTCCAAAATAGTCAGATGCTGAAACACTCGCCGACCCTGCGGAACAAAAGAAATACCGAGATTGACCATCTCGTGCGACACGGGCACTACTAGCCGTTCGTGCCACAAAACTTTTCCTGATGAAATCGGCGCTAAACCAAAAATGGTTTTAAGGATAGTCGACTTGCCTGCACCATTTGGACCCATCAGCGCAACCACTTCTCCTTCGTCAAGCGATACCGAGGCACCATCAAGGGCTTTCACACCGCCATAGTGCACATGAATGTCTTTTAGTTGTAATAAATTTTCTTTAACCATACATTTAAATTATTAGCCTGAAATCTATTCCAATGTTCTGCAGAACATTGGAATAGATTTCCTATGCTCCCAAATAGGCTTCAATGACTTCGGGCCGAGCGAGGACGTGGGCCGGCGTGCCGGAGGCCAGTAACTTGCCCGAGTCCAAAACGTAAACGTGGTCAGAAAGCTCACGGATCAAGTCCATATTATGTTCAACCAAAATCACGGTCTTACCCTTCTCTCGTAATTCTTTCATCACCGACACTACCACCTTTATCATTTCCGGGAAAAGACCCGCAAATGGTTCATCGAAAAAGAAAATCTCAATGTCACCGAGTTCACCCTCAGCCATAGCGAGCGTTCGCGCAATTTCCAAAAGTTTTCGCTGGCCGTATGAAAGATTTTCTGCGAGCTCACTCCTTTTTTCGAACAACCCAACTCGTCGCAACACCGTTTCGGCCTTTTCAAGATGAAACTTTGTATGTTTTTCAAACAAGGCGCCCGGAACATTCCGCTCTGTCAAAACAACAAGCACATTATCTAAAACCGGCATCTGCTCAAAAAGGCGAACATCCTGAAATGTACGCGTGATACCGTACCTCGCCACTTCATGAGGTTCAATTTTTGAAAGCTTGGTACGTTCCCCGATGTGAACAGCTCCGCCGTCAATCGGCAACATGCCGGTAAGCGTATTAATGAATGTAGATTTACCCGAACCATTGGGGCCGATCACAGAGGTGATCATGCCCTTTTCAAATCCAATTGATAAATGATCCACAGCGTGAACCCCGTCAAAACGCTTCACCAAATTTTTCGTTTCTAGGATTGCCACTCATTTATAGTAACTGAAAACCCCCGCCGGTACAAACACGGTGGGGGTTTTATTATCTCTATTTCAAATCAACAAATTTTCCATTCTCCACAGTCCTAATGGGAAAATCGGGTATCTGAATATTTCCATTATTATCAAATACCAAAACACCACTTACACCTTGATATTCCCTGCCCTCAAACGCTTCGACAATCTTTTCTCTATCAAGATCACCAGTTTTTTCGACCACCTCCCCAACAATCGAAAGGATATCGTATCCGTACGCGCCATACGAAATCGGAATGCGATTATTATAATTCGTACTATATAGCTCGCAATATTTTTTCATCTCACTATTCCCACCACACGAAAAAGGCAAGGCGGTAAATGAAACGCCTTCGGCGGCATCGCCGGCCCCTTTCAAAAACTCTTCACTCTCCAAGGCCGCAAATCCAAAAATCGGCTGGCTTAATCCGATACTGCGTGTCTGCTTCACTAATGGACCAGCGATTTTGTCTACCGCGAGAAAATACAAAACGTCAGGCCGAGAAGCTTTCAACTTTGTAAGCTGAGTTTTAAAATCCATAACACCTTTTCCATCGTAACCCTCTATGGCAACAACCGCGCCTCCTAATTCTCTAAATTGTTTACTAAAGACATCTCGGCCGGTAGATAAAGTATCACTTGTTGAATCGTACATCACCGATGCAGACCTGAACCCTTGAGCAAAAAGGTATTTTGCGGCAGCGAGAGCTTCGAGGTCTATGTCATGTTGAGCTTTAACAACATATCTGCCCGCGGTGTTTAACTTTGGTGTAGAAGAAATAACAATGAATACTGGCTGACCGTTCGGAGCTTTTTCCAAAACAGGGAGTGCAGCGAGATTGGCACTGCTCCCTGGGCCTGCGATTATCACATCGACCTTATCAAGATTGACCAATTTGGTCGCGGCCATAACAGAGACTTTTGGATCCGCTGCTGAATCTTCGTACACAAGTTCCAAATCCAAACCAGTACGATTTTTAATATCGCCTTTGGCAAGCTCAAGACCGTTTCTCACATCTTCTCCTAAGTTTGCGAACTTGCCAGTCAGAGGTATCAAAACACCTATCTTTGCAGGATTAGCTGGTGCCGTGTTCGAGGTGAAATACAACAGACCACCTACCACAATACCGATAATCACGAGCACTGTAGCCGTATTTTTAAATGTATAGTTACTCATAGGACATATTTATTTGTTTGTTAATCGACCACACAATTCTGCTGTTTTTGACAGTAAAATCAAGAAAATTGGCAACTTTTTAACAAAAATTGACTTTATCCTTGTTTTTAGCTATATTTTACTGACAAAATGCCGACATTTTTTTCGGCAGATTCATCAAATATGCAAATAAAACAAATACTAAAGCAGTTGGGACTTAATGAACGCCATGCGGCTATTTACCTCGCCTGCCTAGAATTGGGCTCTGCCTCAATTCAAACCATAAGCAACAAATCTGGTTTTGCCCGTTCAACCTGTGAATCGGTGCTGGCTTCCCTTCAGGAGAAGGGCTTCGTTACAGCATTTCGAAAAAAGAGAACGCGATTCTTCAGTCCAGAGGAACCTAAGAAACTTATTTCAATTGCAAAAGAAAAAGTAGAACTATTAGAAAGTGCCCTACCGCAATTTAGAGCGCACTACTTCAAAGGAAACGTACTCCCGACTGTAAGGCTTTACCAGGGTGAGGCCGGCGTCAAAATTGCTCTGCGAGAAATTCTTGATGAGGCAAAGGAACTTGTCGGCTTCGGCTCAGTCGACGACATATTTAGAACACTTGAAAATTTTTTCAAAATCTTCACCAAAGAGCGGATGAAAAGAAAAATCCCTCTCAAGATAATACTCCGAGATTCCCCCCTCGCGCGTGAACGGCAAAAATTAGGATCTCAACAGTTGCGCGAAGTGCGCCTCATGCCCGAACAGTCCAGTTATTCGAGCATGACTTTTATTTGGAACAATAAAGTGCTCATGTGTTCACTACAAGATGAAATTATTGCTCTCGTTATTGAAAGTAGAGAACTCGCCGATAGCCAACGAATTATGTTTAACTTAATTTGGGAAAATCTTCCAACACCAGCAACAAATTAAAACCTCCTATAGTCCCAAAATAGAAAGAGCGAGGACTCCGAAAATTACAACGCCGATGCCAACATATTGATGGAGGCGAATTTTCTCTTTGTTGACCCAAACACCCAAAAGCACAGTGAGCACTATATAGCTTTCACTGATAGTGGTAGCAATCGAAATAGGGATGATTGACATTGCGCTTGCGTAGGCTATCCATGCGGCATTATCAAAAAAGCCGAGCGTCAAAACAAATGCGGGCTGATTACAAATTCCTTTTATAACAGTCGTCCACTCTTTTTTTACAAAAAAATAAACAGCGCAACAAATAGCCAAAAAGGTGTGGACAAACCATATAGTAACAAGAGGCGAAACATTCTGGCTACCAACTCCTGTCATAAAATTCATAAGACCCATCGCAATCGAACCAACTCCCGCATAAAGCACCCCCTTTTCCAATAAAGTTTTATGAAAATGCAGATGTTTAGTTTCCTGCACAATTGCGAGCATTAGGCCGATAAAAACTATCCCAATTAAAAAGTAAACCTGCGCTCCCAAATGTTCTCCGCCAAAAATAATGCTGAATGCCACAGTAAAAGGAAGCTCGATTCCAAAAACCGGCTCAATAATAGCCAATTTACCGCGCTTTAATCCTTCGAATAGAAACAGAGCTGCAAAGAGGGTTATCACGGAAAGCAGAACCATAAAACCAAGCTGATAGGAATTTGAAAAAAGAGCTGGTAAATCATTTCGAACAAAAGGAAAAATAAAAATGGCACCCAAAATACCAATTATAAAAATAGTACCCCAATTACCAAACTGACGAGTGCCCCGCTGAATAGAAAAATCACCGACAGCCCAACACAGAAGGGCAGTCACAGAAAATACAATTCCTAAAACACTTGTGGTAATCATAGATTTATAATTTATACTCCCCCATTAGGCCCTGCGGGCGATAAAGCATGAGCAAAACTAATAGGAGACCGTAGACGAGCTGACGCATTTGAGCGGCGACGTCCGATGGAAAACCGACAAAACGAAGCAATTCTGGCAGAAGAATGAGGCAAGCGGCGCCGAGTACGGCGCCGCGATTATTCGCCAACCCTCCCAAAATAATAATCGAAAGAATAAACACCGATTCATTTAAAGTAAATGTTGATGGGTCAATAAAAGTAATGTAAGTTGCAAATAATGAACCGGCGATAGATGCCATCCCCGCCCCCACCAAAAAAATGACCAACTTGTAATAAGGCGTATTGTAGCCGAACACCTGTATCACTTCTTCGTCTTCGCGCACCGCTTTAAGCACACGGCCAAAAGAAGACTGGACGATGTATTGTGATAGAAAATAGGTCATAATTAAGAATAACGAAGTAAGAATTAAGAATGAAAGATTTGAAGAAAATTCGTAATTCATAATTCCTAATTCAAAACTCGGCCTCGGGATTCCTGGAATCCCGAGCGGCCCCCGTGTAAGCTCCTGCCAATTCAATAGCACGCTCCACACAATAATATTAAAACCAAAAGAACCAAGCGCGTAATAATCATCGCGAAAGCGAGCCAGGATTGGTCCAATTACAAGAGCAGATAAAAGTGTTATTAAGATAGACAAAGTAGCCGCGAGAAAAAAATTAATTCCAAAGTTTGTCATTAATAGGGCCGTCGCATAAGCTCCAATTCCATAAAATGCGGCGTGCGTCACCGACAAAAGTCCGGTAAAACCAACAACGAGGTTGAGCGACAACGCTAAAATACCGTAAATGCCGATTAAAATTAAAAGGTGAATAATATATTCCATAATCTTATCTTCTTAGGATACCGTTAGGACGGAAAAGTAAAAACAAAATCAAAACTCCAAAAGCGATTGCATCTTTCCACTCGCCTGATATCTGCCAAATACCAAAATTTTCAACAAAACCCAACAAAAAAGCTCCAACAATACCTCCGTAAATATTACCGATGCCACCAATGATTGATGCAACGACACCCTTCAAAAGTAACGCCATACCCATTGTGGGCTCAATGCCTGTATCGAACCCGATGAAAATTCCAGCCAAACCCGCAATTGCCGAACCGAGAAAAACAACTTTTCCTATAATTTTATCCGTGTTTATACCAACTATTTTTGCCACCTCAACATCATCCGAAACTGCGCGCAAAGCTTTGCCGAACATTGTTTTCTTAAGCAGAAAGGCGAGCACAAGGAAAATTAACAAACCAGAAATAAGCATTACCAACTGAATATCGGTAATCACTCCTCCCCAAATTTCAAATGTCCTGGTCTCCCCTGCCAACGCAGAGAGAGTTTGAAATTGACTAGAAAATAAAATGGCAACAATAGCCTGAAGAACCGTGAAAACTCCGAGCGAGGCAATCAAAATAATCATGTTTGACGCTTTCCGTGCGCGAAGTTTGGAATATACAAAACGATCCACAATAAATCCTAAGGCTCCGGCAAAAATTACCGCGAGTGGAATTGAGATAGCCAAATCCAATCCTAATTTTTTACTCAAAAAGAAAACACCGTAACCCCCCACAACGGCAATAGCTCCGTAAGAAATATCGATAAAACGAGTAGTGGTGTAGATCAAATTAAACCCCAAAGTAATCACCGCATATAGAGCGCCGGCGATTATGCTGTTTGCCACGAGTTGGGGCAGAATGTCCATCTAGAAAGTATAGCCGTTTTGAACCCATTTCTCAATAAAAACACAAAATCTTGCGATATATCGCAAGATTTTGTGTTTTTCAAATGTACTACAACCAACACCTCAACAAGGCCTTACATAACGTCAACGGCTCAATGGTAAACCATTGAGCCGTTGCTTTTTTAACCGGCAAACGAAAGACTATTTCATCAATTCCGCCTTACCGTTCTTCGCCACCTTTATTGCATAGTTGGCTTCAGTTGGATCACCATTTTTATCAAACTGAATTTTAGGACTTGAGACACCTCCCTCATACACTGTTCCATACAGTGCATCCTTAATCTTTGTACTATCGGTTCCCACCTTAGACATAACCTGTGACAACAATTTAATTCCGTCGTAGGCGTAGTTACTACAATAGATAATGCTATCGTTACCGATCTTTTCAAGCATTTTAGCCTTGAAAGAATCGCTTGAGTTGGTATTTACTAAAGTAAACATTGCGCCATCTCCAGCAGAACCGAGCTCAGACCAAATCTTGGTATCATCCCATGCATCAGCTCCGAAAATAGTCTGTGTGAGCTTCAAAGTTTTGGCCTGCTTCAAACCTGCGATTGTTCCGTCGGTAAATCCGGCAAAATATAGAACATCGGCACTCGAATTTTTTACTTTTGCCATCTGTGATCGCAAATCTTTACTTGCAGGATCATAGCCTTCCTCCAGCACTACCGAACCGCCAATCTTGGAAAATGCATCCTTAAACGCACCGTGCAATCCGACGCCCCAATCATTATTTACGTAGAGAATCGCAGCCTTACGCTTTCCCAAAGTATTGTAGAGATACTTTGCTCCAAAATTTGCTTGAAACAAATCAGATGGTACATCACGGAAAATATAATCACCTGCTTCTGAAATTTTTGGAGCCGTTGCACAGTATCCAAAGGCAACGACCTTATTCTGCTCTGCTATTGGTGCAAAAGCCATTAATGCTGGTGAACAAACGCTTCCAAGAATCACAGGCACCTTATCAACATTAATCAATTTATTTGCTGCACTTACTCCTTCTGGTCCGGCACATTTGTCATCCTCATATATGACAGAAAGAGGCCGTCCATTAATTCCGCCAGCAGCATTTACTTCTTCGACAGCAATCTCTACCGCAGCTTTAGCATTAAGGCCGATATTAGCCAGGTCTCCAGTCAATGGACCCGTAAAGCCAATTTTAATTGCCTCTTTACTTGTCGATGACTGTGAGCCCGCATTAAAAAGCAGTACCAAAAGAATAACCGCAACGATACCTATCGCCCAACCCACCTTGCTTGATCCTTTGTTGTCCATAAAAATAAAAAATTAATAAATGATTAAAAGCCTGTGTCCCATACTACAACTGAGCTAAACTTTTTACCAACCGATAAGTGGATAACTGGTGGATAATAAGTGGATAGCAAAAACTACCCGCTCCATTCAAATTACATTACTTTCAAAATCTAGTTGGTGCGCGGGGATACCGAGTGAAAGTCCGTACTCCCGAGCGGCCTGATATTCGGCTGGCTTCGTCCGATCTATCGAAAATATTTTATTTCGGAAAATAATATAGTGATGTGTGTCATTTTTAAAATCGGCATACCACGGGTGCGCTTCCTCGAGAGACTCGGCGAGACGCTCGGCCACCTTTGGTCCGCGCTTTTCCAGAAATTCAACTGTATGAATAGTCCATTGTGAAAGCCAGAGGGTTTGGCTTTCGGCTGTTACCGGATGAACTTCGGTAGAAACAATCTTGACACGCTTAAGTATCAATTTATCCGAAAGCGACTCTTCGATAATATCGCCCCGATAACAGAGGCCTCGCTTTCGCTCAAGCCACAATCGAACCCGATCCACAAACAACAATTCGATGCCCAACAATTCAAGACCTAAAATCATCAGCCACGCGCCGGGAGTAAACGGCGTAAACAATGCGAGAATGCCCCAAACGACCAAAGTTCCGCCGAAGAATTTCTTCAAACGAGGATTGTCTCTTAAAATTTTTCTGATCCGGCCTTTCATATAGAGCACATTGTATCATTGAAAAGAAAAAATCCTCCCCGACGGCTGTCGGGGAGGATTTTTTCTTTATACTTACACCAAGAATCTTAGGCAGTTGCAGCAGGACCGCAACAATCCTTACAATTTTTTTTGTGAGTAACAATCTCAACGACGGCGGACAAACCGACAAGACCGTAGACAACCATTGAAGCGGTTGATCCCATGCCCAAAAGGCTGTCGACCAAGTTATAACCGAACGCGACCAAACCCCAGTTTAATCCTCCAACAACGAGAAGGATGAACGTAACCATGTGTAATTGTTTCATATTATTTATTCGGACTTCCGCGTTCGGCGCATTTCTTCGTTGCTTCGCTCGTTTGCTTCCGCGCAGTAGCATTTAACTACAGCTTGGTCGCAAACTCACTTGCGCCTCGAATTGCATCCAAACCCGTAAATCCTATTTGAGCTTTCGCTCGTTAATTGTATAAAACCCCACGACCTAAGGCTTATTAAAGCTTACCCATATTATACAACGCCCAGAGAGCAAGCGTTAGTCAAACAGTGGACAATTATAGCCATTTACAGGGCCCTTTTCTGGAAAATAGCCATAAATTTCATCGGATCAACCGAAATTTTATTTATCCAGACACTAACGTGCAGATGGGGACTTTCGGCGTAGCCAGTCTTTCCTGACAATCCAATGAGCTGACCTTGCTTCACAAGCTCACCTTCATTCACTTTAATTTTCGAGAGATGCATGTAGAGTGTCATCAGTCCGGCGCCATGATCAACAATTATCGTCTTACCATAAATTTGATAGGTGCGAGCAAGGCGAACGATGCCACGGTTCATTGCCTTCACAACCGCCCCCTCTTTCGAACTGAAATCCGTGCCCTTATGAGTAATGAACTGACCAACAGTCTGACGTACATAACCGTATGAATCAGTTACTGTCGGATTTAAAATTGGAAAACGAAAGTCTTCGGTCCACAAAGATTTGGGAAAAGTGCGTACCGAATAAATTGATTGATTTTCAGAAGCAAGAGAGCTAACAACAGCCTTCACTGCTCCCGGAGTATTACCTCCTAGTTTTTCGGGTATGCCGAGAGGCGCCTCAACTTTTGGACGCTCACCTATGACAATTATTTTTTCGATAACTGTGCCGTCAACCAAAGTTACAACAATCTTGTAATTTCCAGGTTTCTTTTTCAGATCAATACCGATAAGTGCGGTTGGTTTTCCTTGAAACAAAAATAGTTCGACAGACTTAGTGTCGAAAATAATTTTTTTAATTTCAGCGACACTCGAAACATTTTCAACAACGACTCTTAATGGTTCGCCCTGAATAACCGTGTCGGGAAAAACCGAAATGGCCAGGACAGCGGCGCCCGCGACGGGCGCCGCTGTCAACAACACTGCGACATAAAAAAGAGGTGCGAACTTCCGCATTCCCCCATTATACTCCCCCGAACGATCTACTTCTGATATATACGCCAATGATGCTTACAATAATAGGATTTGCCAAAAAATTCCGCTGTTTTTTCTATTCTTCGAGCCTCAATTAATTTAAAATTCTTGTAAGCAGAATCGAGCTCTTCTTCCGAAAAGACCTTCTCAAATTTACCGGTTTCTGGATGAATAAATGCGTTTTTCTCTTCGGCTGGGGATTTCTCTATCATCATTTTGTGATACTCATCATCAGTAGACATCACATACACCAACAAATATCCTCCTGCGATTAAAACACGATGTGTCTCGCTCACCGCAAATTGCCGACCCTTTATATCTTCGATATCAGTAGAGGCGGTACAGTCGATAACAAAATCAAACATGTCAGACGGATATCGCCAAATCTCTATAGCGTCCATAGTCTCAAAACAAACCTTAGCTAAAACATTCGCCTCTACCGCTCGACGGTTCGCTTCGATAATTGCCTCACCTGAAAAATCGAACCCATACATTTTTGAAACAAGTGATTGCTGAGCGAACCAAATAACATTTCGCCCTTTCCCACACCCCATTTCTAACCCAACCAAATTTTGTTTTTCCTTATTCTGCAAAAAATCCACAAACGGCAAAAGGCTACTAGATGCTTTCGTCGCATCCATCTGCTTTAGTGCAAACGGATTCTCATGCTCCCTGTTCCATTTCTGTTTTTGTTGTTCGTGGGTAATTGTCATAAAATAACCTCATCTCCTCCGAAAAAAGTATACGTACCATTTTCGGCCAAAATCCCCTGCCCATTTCGTAATATCCTTAAGGGATATTTAAGGTCTTTCATTCTTGTTCTTACTTCGGCCTCTTTTTCATCGGTATAATGAACTCTCAAACAAAAAGGAACATAATTGAGAGCTGTAAAATCAGAAACCCCGAACCTGTCCACGGTTTCATCATTCCAATCTGCTACATCAATCGTGGGACACATCACATAAGCTCCGGCACTTGTACCGATATACATTTTCCCCTCATTTAGTAGTTCCTTGAGAATTTCATCAAAACCAGTTTCTCGGATTGCCTTCAATAAATAAAATGTATTTCCACCCTCAACGTGAATAATGCTCTTGTCTTTGAAAAAATCCCGCAATTCATCTTTGCTTTTACCGACAATGTCTATCTCTTTTAAAGAATACCCTTTTTCTTTTATCGCTGGCATGATTACCTCTTGCACTTTCTGACTAAAATTCCTCGCGCCTTTCGAAGCGGTCGTAACGTATCCGATTTGTATTTCGGACTTTGAAATACCGGTTAAATCATAACCGTATTTCAAAAGGAAACTTAGATCCGAAGCGAGAATTAGTTTCATATATTTTCAAAATCTTACTTCCTTTCTTCCCCATCGGGCGATAAATCCAAACACACCGAGTTGAGACAATAGCGCTTGCCGGTTTCGGTCGGACCATCGTCAAAAACATGGCCGAGATGCGATCCACACTTGGCACAAACAATTTCGGTACGGCGCATACCGTGCGCTGTGTCGGTAATCTCCCGAACCGAGCCGGGAATTGCCTGATCAAAACTGGGCCAGCCAGTGCCGGAATCAAACTTCGCGTCTGATGAAAAAAGCGGGTTACCGCAAGCGGCGCAATTGTAGGTGCCGTCTTGTTTCTCGTGGAGCAATTTGCCACTAAACGGCATTTCGGTTCCCTTTTCTCGCAAAACCTTGTACTGCTCAGGGGTTAATCTCTTCTTCCACTCATCCTCATTTTTCGGCATTTCTTTTTCATTACTCATGGTATCAACAATTTTTAGCAAAGATTATTAAAATTTTTATTCCGTCCCCGGCTTCACTTTAGTATACTAAAGTGAAGCCGGGGAGAGTTTGGTTTGGTTTAATTTTTCATTTTTTCAAACTAGGGTCAGCTAATAAATCCGCGAATTGTTTTTGTACTTTTTCAAGTTTCGGATTGATAATCACTTCGCAATACGGATTGCCAGGGTGAGTGGCAAAATAATTCTGATGATAATTTTCGGCTTCGTAAAATATGTCGAGCGGGGCAAGTTCGGTCACGACAGGCGCCCCGTGTTCGTTTGACGTGTTGATTTCCGCAATAAAATCTTCAGCCACTTTTTTCTGTTCAGGCGTCGTGTAAAAAATAACCGAGCGATACTCCGTGCCAACATCATTCCCTTGTCGGTTTCGTGTAGTTGGATCATGACTACCGAAAAAGACCGTGAGTAGATCACGGTAGTTTATCAGTGACGGATCGTATTCAAGTCGAATCACCTCCGCATGGCCGGTGCGACCTCCACACACCTGATCGTATGTTGGATTTTTAATCGTGCCTCCGGAATATCCTGGCAACACCGAACTCACCCCTCGCAACATTTTAAAAACAGCTTCGGTGCACCAAAAACATCCTCCGCCAAATACCGCCACTTCCTTTTTTGTATCTTCGCTCATTGTATTAAGTACAGTATATCAAACTATCCTAATGTGGCCTTTTTTTGTTATGATTACAAAATGTTAATCGGTAACAAAAAAGCGAGCTTTGACTACGAAATACTTGAAAAGTTCAGCGCGGGCATTGAGCTTCTCGGTTTTGAGGTCAAATCAATCAGGAACAAACAAGGATCGCTCGAAGGCGCGTACATCACCGTACGCGGCGGCGAGGCGTACCTCATGAACGCGAGCATCCCCCCATTCCAGCCTGGTAACACGCCAAAAGGCTATGAGCCTCTCAAAAACCGCAGACTACTCCTCACTAAAAAGGAAATCGCAGAATTAGCCAAAAATGAGGCCAAAAAGGGATTGACAATTATACCCATTTCGGTGTATAATAAGGGTAGGAAAATCAAGGTAGATATTGCCATCGCTAGGGGTAAAAAACAGTTCGATAAACGTCAGACCCTCAAAAAGCGGGACGCGAAAAGAGAGATCGAAAGGACATTGAAATACGAATAGTCTGCCGGCCGTTCGCCCGAAAAAATTTTCTTCCTAGCAAAATTTTTTCGGGGGGATGATCGGCCTAGACATGTGACCAGTTTCTTTCTGTGCATTGTGGAACTCCAGTAATTCCTTAAACTGCTGGAAAAGTTAAGTGCAAAAAACTTACTTTCAAAAGCTAAGGCAGTAGTTTCTCCATACTTTGGAGAACGAGACCTTGCTCTCGCTTACGCATTAGCCTAAGCGACGCGTGTGATACTAATGTTCGATAGGTATCATCTGTGTAATAAAATCGGAATCGAGTGTGCTCCCTTCTCGTAACACACTTTAAAATAAGAGAATCGGTACTGAAATAATCTGTTAATCTTTCTGTTTCAGTATTTAAAATCCGCAAGGATAAAGATTACCTATACAATGTAGATCCAGTCTGAACAATCATGTGCACGGCGGTTCGATTCCGCCCATCTCCACAAATTTTCAAATACGCCCTTCGGGGCGTTTTTGATTTGAAAATTTGTGGAGATGGAAGAAGCTCTGGTAGAGCTTCTGGCGGAATCGAAAGGCACAGTCATGTTTTGCGAGTACGCAAAACAGACGAGCCAGGGTCGTGAAAATTTCAAAGCGACGGCCTTGAAATTATTCCTGACCGAAAGTGTACTCACGGTTCCGCCCATTGAATTAAGGAGCACTTTTGTGGCGGAATCGAAGCCCTTCTCCCATATTTTTGAGCGACTGCTGTCGTGAAAAAATGGGAAAGGGGTACTGAAACTGTAAGTTTCGATAAATGTACTCGCGGCCCGCCCATCTCCACATAAACTTGACATCATAGTATATTATATGATATGCTAAAAAAAGATTGCGGCTTGTTTCTTTTTGGCTCAAAGTGCTCGATTTCTCGAGCTTTCTGAGCCAAAACGAACTCTAAACCAACTCACAAAACAACCACAAATGAAGGCAGCCGATTACCTGTCCAAACTGCAGCCCACTTTGAACAAAAAACTTTCTAAACCTGACCGTATCAAATACCATTTCATCGCAACGATTATCCTTGCAGTAAATGATGATGCTACGCTCACCCACTGCCAGGAAAGCATCTTGAGGGACCGTGTTGAACTCGAAAGTCTACACAACCCCAATGATGACCTCGCGAAGATGCGAACCGCGATGGACATCGCGCAGTTCATCAATACCTGCCACGAATGATGGCCCAGTGCCAACCATGCCCCGCCGCGACTTACAACCGCGGCGGCTTTTTTTCTAAATTATTCAAATCCTCAATTCTAAAATCGCTCCAGACGCCTCTAAAACCTAAGGATACAGTTGGTTCCGACTTTGACTCATTATGTCCACCGCAAAAACCGCCGCCCTTTTAGGGCGGCGGTTTTTCCTATAACTAAATTAATACGGCTTCCAGGGCAACATTTTATATAATTCATAATTTTTTACCAAATCAATACCCTTATCTATTCCCCCCTCTTGTATCTTCCTATCGAGACCGACGATAAAATCGTGATCATAAGCCTCAGCGAGCTTAGCTCGCAATTTTTTCCAATGTTGTAACTGTTGTTCTTTAGGTTGATTCGGATCAAAACTTTCAAAAAAAGCGTCGGTAAAAGAACCTAACGGTATTTGCACTTTACCTTTAATCATAAGTAACTCAAACAACTCAACCTCTTTTTTATACGCCACATGCTTTCTAGAATCATCCTTCATAATTTTCGCTGTAAGATAATCCGTAATTCCCTCGTTTAGCCACCTAAACCTGGAAACCTCCTTCCCCACATGTCGAACTCCAATCTTTTTATGTTCGAACAACGGATCATTGTCTGATAAATCCTGTCTCTCTGCAACGATAGTTTTACCGGAAATCATATGGATCACCTCGTGACAAAAAATATCCACCAAAGCAGTGTCGCTCTCTGATAACTTAGTTATTGATTTCGAGGCCGGACCAAAAATATCTGGGAATTTGTCCTGAAAAGAAATTTCCTCTCTGTAATTCGGAGCCCTTAGGTAAGAATCTACAGCGTGAGAAGCCAGAAAAATTACATTATAACGGACGTCATATTTTCCACCCATTTTTTCAAGGGTTGCGTCGGTCGGATCAGTTAAAGCAAAGCCTGTCGCATCTATTGCTTTTCTTAAATCCTCCTCTGACAATGGGAGGATGCCTTCCGCTATAGCAACTCGGGCAAATTCCAAAAGTTTAAGCTTTAGTTCGGGCAAAACTTTCTCCTTAAAAATCTTGGTTTTCTCCCAAAAAGTTTTTGAATTATGCTCCAAAATAGCGCGCCACGTCTCCATAGGAAATTCGCCTCGATCGAATGATTCTGCAATTAAGGAGACTGTCTTTTTATAGTTAGGAAGGCCTTCTGGTTGATGAACTGTACCGTAGATTTGTCGCCGGAGTTCGGGACTAGCCATAGCTCCAGAAATAATAAAATGAGCTGATTTTACAGTTTCCTGATTCTTTGCCAAATCAATAAATCTGTCTACAGAAAACTGCAAAGTTTCTTCATTTCTTCGTTTCAAAAAAGCTACGACCTCTTCTGAATTGGTGTGATCGAAAATTGGTTCTTGCAATTTTCCGTACCGCTTTTCACGTCTAACTACAAAATCTAAGTAACCAGCATCTAGCCCGCCATCTTCCAAATTTTTTATAGCAACCTCTCTTTCTTTTATTACAGCCAGGAACCTGTCACTCCAAGAACCCTGACCAACACCCTCGTCAACAAGAAGTTTTTCTGTTTCTTGCTGCGTGGTGTACTCATCTGATTTTGGTGAAATTTTCTCAAACATATTATTTCCTCCAATCCGGAGCCTGCATCCAACCGTCGCCCTCATCACCCTCGTCAGATGACTGATCTTGAAGCATTTCATCTTGCTTCTGCTGCTTCAGCGCCAACTCATGGGCGTATTGCCTAATACTATTCAAGTGCTTAATCAAATCCTCCAGTTTCGCTCCCACCAAAAGCTTGCCTGCAACCCAATGAAGACAGCCGCCTTCTCTGAGCACCTCCTGATACGGAGGGTACAGCCTGACCTCACTGTGACGCTTTGCTATTTCACCTAAAACTTTATCGAACCTCGGAGCCATGAACCAGATCTGTCTTCTTAGCTCTTTATCTTTTTCTTCCTTAGTTTTCATCTCAAGAGCCCATTCCGGAGCCTTGGATAAAGCAAGTGCAACTGCATGTGAAAGTTTTGCAGCAAAAACACGAGTTCCGGGTATTTCCTTATCTTTCTTGCGATCCCACAACCGAACAGCCCAAACATGGCCTTTGGAACCGGGACCATCAGGTGACCCTGAAGCAACAAAATCCACCTGCGCCCGATAGGTACCATCAATAAATCTCTCATCGAAAGGAATTATCGTTTCTGGCTTATCAACCGACCATTCCCCATCACCAGGATTCCAAGCACCAAACCCGTCGTCATAAGTACGGCCAGCCACAAAACAAACACCGTCCTCAAAGTTTTCAGTATCGAGCCTTACCGCACCGTGCTCGGCATTCGAATCAAAAAAACCCTTACCTATAGATACCAAATGAGCGTCCCAGGAGTCCGTAGGGTCAAATTCCTCCTCGTGTCCTGTCCCGTCAAAATTAGCATCAAAATTATCTTTCATAATTTGTTATAGATATTCTATCAAATATCCATAAATTACTAAAACTTTTATCCGTAACAGCGTATTGGGGGATATTAATGCTTGACTCCATACCCCTAGGGGGTATAATGGTATACATGAATCCAACTAAACAAAAACTGGTTCGCAGATTAAAAATTGTTGAGGGTCAAGTACGCGGGTTACAGGATATGCTTGAAAAGGATGCATACTGTATTGATGTGATCACTCAGACTTCAGCGGTGAAGCAAGCCCTTTCTGGGATCGAGGATGCACTGATGGAAAACCACCTAAGCACTTGCGTCGTGCATCAAATGAAAAAAGGTAAAGAAGGAAAAGCGATTAGTGAGATTTTGAAGGTTTATCGTTTGAAAAGAAAATAAAAACATGAACCACACACAAACATACAAAGTAAAAGGAATGCACTGCGCCTCTTGCGCGGGAATCATTGAGAAAACTTTTAAAAAAGTTGATGGTGTCTTGTCTGCAGAGGTGAATTACGGAACTGAAACAGCAAAAATTGCGATCGATCAGTCAAAAACAAATCCTCACCAGCTTTCTGAAAAAATAGAAAAGCTCGGCTACTCTCTTGTGGTGCCAGAAGACACTTCAGTGGCGATGGATGCAGGCAAGATGGGTATGTCTGAAAGCGAACACGCCGCGCATCTCGGACTTAATCAATCAAAAAAAGAAAAATTGGCAGAAGTAGCCGACATGCGGACAAAGGTGATTTCCGTGATTCCACTCGCGATATTTAGTATTTTTGTGATGGGCTGGGATATTTTTGCGGAATACAAACTCATTTCACCGATGAGCTATACGATAAAAGAATTTTTCCATCACCTCCTACCTATTTTTGCCACTTACACTCTATTTGTAGTTGGCAAACCATACCTTCTCGGCTTTTATCGTTTTTTGCGATACGGAAAAGCCAACATGGACACACTCATCGGTATCGGTACCTCGGCCGCCTTTTTATACAGCTTTATTGTTACGGCATTTGAGGACGTACTCAAACCATTTCTAAATGTTGAGTATACCTACTACGATGTCACCATCGTAGTGATTACTTTTATCGCACTCGGCAAATATCTCGAAGCTAGATCAAAAATAAAGACAGGTGACGCAATTGAGGCCTTACTTAATCTTCAAACAAAAACCGCACTTGTCGTTCGATATGGTGTTGAGACTGAAGTACCAATAAATGATGTAAAGCACGGCGACTTTATTGTGATCAAACCAGGGAGCCGTATTCCTGTGGACGGAGTTGTTACTGAAGGTATGTCGTTTGTCGATGAATCAATGGTGACCGGCGAAATCATGCCCACTCAAAGGAAACTTGGTGACACGGTGGTTGCGGGAACAATCAATACCACAGGTTCATTTACATTCAAGGCAATAAAAATTGGTTCAGAAACTTTGCTTGCTCACATTATTAAAATGGTGGAAGAGGCACAAGGAAGTAAGGCTCCGATCCAAGCATTGGCGGACAAGATTTCCAGCGTCTTTGTACCGATTGTGCTCGTCATCGCCTTTCTGACCCTCGGAGCTTGGTTATTTTTTGCTACCGGACCTCTCGGCTTTGCCCAAGCACTATCATATGGACTCGTCTCTTTAGTGGGCGTACTCGTTATCGCCTGCCCTTGCGCGCTTGGGCTTGCTACACCAACCGCTATCATTGTCGGCGTAGGAAAAGGTGCTCGCGAAGGAATCTTAATTAAGGACGCAGCGACCCTAGAAAAACTCCACAAAGTAGATACGGTCATCGTAGATAAAACTGGCACAATCACTATCGGCAAGCCAATCCTAGTCGATATAGTAAATCTATCAGATCAAGCGGACGATAACCTGATCGCGATCCTTGCCTCACTTGAAAAAAAATCTGAACACCCGATTGCGTACGCGATAAATAATTATGCGCAAGAGAAAAAAATAAATACAGAAGCCGTTTCAAATTTCGAAAGCGTTCAAGGAAAGGGAGTAAAAGGTATTGTGGGAGGTGTCGAATATTTTGTTGGTAATACAAAACTAGCGGAGGATCTCGGTGTAGCCTTTGACGATTCCAAAATTGCCCCATTCACAGCTCAAGGTAAGACACCGGTACTTCTTGCTACAAAAAAAGAAGTGCTTGGTTTTGTGATGATTGGAGATGAAATAAAAGCGGAATCAAAACAAGCAGTTGCTGATTTACACAAACTAGGAATTAAAGTAGTAATGCTTACCGGAGATGACGAGCGAGTAGCAAAACATATGGCTTCATTGGTGGGGATTGATGACATAGTTGCCCATGTACTGCCAGCAGACAAATTGGCAAAAATAAAGGAGCTTCAATCTCAGGGCAAAATTGTTGCCATGGCCGGAGATGGTGTAAACGATGCTCCAGCACTCGCACAAGCCGATGTGGGAATTGCTATGGGCACGGGAACGGACGTGGCTATTGAGTCGGCTGGTATCACTTTACTTCACGGGGACATTTCAAAATTGGTGAAAGCGATTAAACTTTCAAAGATGACAATGCGTGGGATAAAACAAAATCTTTTCTGGGCATTCATATATAATATAGTCGGCATACCTTTGGCGGCGGGAGTTTTCTATCCGATTTTCGGATCGCTTCTTTCACCGGTATTTGCGGGGCTTGCAATGGCCTTTTCGAGTGTATCAGTAGTCTCAAATTCATTACGAATTAAGGCAAAGAAATTATAATGACTCCTAAAACGCAAAAATATAAATTTCACGTACACGGCATGCATTGCGGGGCATGCGTACTTATAACGGAAAGCGAATTGGGTGATTTACCAAACGTAAGTCATGTGAGATCGAGCCTTGATAATCACTCGGTGGAAATTACAGGAAATTTTGGAAACAAAACACAGGAGGAAATCGCCGAGGAACTCTCAGTACCGCTAAAACCGCACGGCTACTCTCTTTCGCTAAAAAAAGAAATTACAAAAAAAGATTGGTCGGAATTTAAAGTCGCTGTCCCGACGGCACTAGCCTTTGCCTTACTATTTTTTGTCCTGCAAAAACTCGGCCTAATAAACCTAATACAGGCCAGAACGGTGACCTACGGCACTGCGTTTGCAATAGGTATAGTCGCTTCCCTTTCCACATGTATGGCGGTGGTTGGCGGATTACTTTTATCTATGTCAGCAACATTTGCCAGAGAAGGTGACAAATTAAAACCGCAACTAATGTTCCATGCCGGTCGCATTGTGTCATTTTTTATTCTTGGTGGAGTAATCGGATCGATTGGCTCAGCTTTTACGCTTAGTGCATTCGCAACATTCAGTTTAAGTCTGGCAATCGGTGTTGTAATGCTCATACTTGGCCTCAACCTGCTCGACATATTTCCGTGGGCAGAAAAATTACAGCCATCTATGCCGAAATTCTTGTCAAAACACGCCCTTACTATTTCAAAATTTAATCACGCTTTAACACCACTTCTTGTTGGTATTGCCACATTCTTTTTGCCCTGCGGATTCACACAATCAATGCAACTCTACGCTCTCACAACGGGAGATTTTCTTACTGGTGGGCTCACCATGCTTGCATTCGCCCTTGGAACTTTTCCGGTTCTAGCTCTTGTTAGTTTCAGTTCACTCAGCATTAAAAACAGCGAGAAATCGGGAGTATTCTTTAAAACCGCAGGCATCCTAGTAATTCTGTTTGCTTTATTCAATATTATAAATAGTTTGGTGATAATTGGTCTGATACCGCCAGTATTTAATTTTTAGTATAATCATTTTATGAAATCAACCGCGATATCAATTCTTATAGCTAGCGTTCTGGTCGCTGTTGCGATTGTTTTTTCTAACAACGGCGGCTCTGCCAATGAAAATTCAGTAGCAAATAATGTTAGTGTTATTGATGGCGTACAAATTATTGAAATCAGTGCAAAAGGTGGATATCTACCAAGAAAAAGCACAGCAAAGTCCGGCATACCTACCATATTACGATTTGATACCAGCGGGACTTTCGATTGTTCCTCATCTGTTAGAATTCCAAGTATGAATATAAGTAAGGCGCTTCCGCAAACAGGATCAACCGATATTGATATTGGAAATCAGGAAGTAGCAACTCTCCAGGGAACCTGCGGTATGGGAATGTATCCTTTTGAAATTGATTTTCAAAGTTAAAACCGAGAAATAAAAAACCGCCGGGAACGCCCGACGGCTAAGACTCTTACTAAACCCTTTCGGCTTTCTCATGCAGCCTTCGCAACTTACGAATGGCAATATTTTGAATTTGCCGAACGCGTTCGCGGGTAATCCCAAACTTCTGCCCGACAATCTCGAGCGTCCTTTCCTTGTCCCCATCGAGCCCGAACCTCGAAACCAAGACCACTTGTTCGCGCTTCGGAAGAGTGCCGAGCAGTCGGCGCAACAAAGCATAGTTAGCCTGTGCCACACACTCGTCGCCAGGATGAATGGCGCTCTCATCAGCCACCACATCACTTAGCGGATCGCCGTCACTACTACCGTTTCCGCCGATTAGAGTATCGAGCGATGTTGTTGCCATCGATGCCTGCATCAATCGTCGCACAGCCAAAGCCGTCATGCACATCTCGTCTGCAATTTCCTCATCCGTTGCTTCACGGCCAAGCATACCGGACAAAGCCATTGCGACACGACGCATTTTCAAGGCTTTTTCCTTGACATGGACCGGTAGTCTGATGGTCTTGCCCTGATTAGCTAGTGCGCGCTTGATACTCTGCTTGATCCACCATGCAGCGTAGGTCGAAAACTTGTTGCCCCTTTTCGGGTCAAATTTTTCGACAGCCTTCATCAGGCCAATGTTTCCCTCGTTGATTAAGTCGAGCAGAGGAAGCACACCGAAATCGAAATCGCCAGCAATTTTGATAACCAAGCGGAGATTTGCCTTGATCATTATTTCACGAGCAACATCTCCATCCTTCGCGTATCTGCGATTTTTCATGCCGCGCTGAATGCGACGTCCCAACTCCTTTTCTTCGGCCCGGGTTAAAAGCGAAAACTGTGCAGCCCTATTCCCATAAGCCTTATGTGCCTCAGGGAGCGTATAATCTGGCCTAGATTCCGCTGGCTCGACCGAGGATGTCTCAGAATGAGCCACCCCATTCACCACCAACGCTACCGACCCATTAATCTTGGCCTTAGGCCTGAGCTTGGGTTTTGGTTTAGATTTTGATTTCATAGGTTTAACCGTAGAGATTTTTCAAACACCGCCAATAGCGGTAACAAAGCTTGTGAGATACTAAATACTTTTTTGGGTTTTGTCAAATATATTTAAACGACTATTTTAAATTCTAGGAAAAGAAAAGCCCCCGACCGAAGGTCGGGGGCCGAAAGCAGAAAAATAACTATGGGAAACCTATTCGCACTACAGTGCCGCAGACTCACAACAAAGTTCTTCTGCACGAGCAACGAAATTGGTCTCAAGGGGAACGAGCTGAAACTTCAGAGCAATCCGGCGAATCTCAATAAACATCACGCCGAGAGTTTGAGCGACACTTCCCTTCGCCTGACGAACACTGATCGCAAGGTCGAGGAGCGTAGCATCCACCTTCCCCTGAAGGTTTTGTAGGTCGTAAACAGCAGAGTCACCGCTCTCCAATTTGGTCCACCAGTCTGGGCCGATGACTTCCGCCAAGAGACGCTCAAGTGCGGAAGTAAACTCCTCCCACTCCTTAGCTTTTGGCGGTTTTTCAGCAGACACCCTACGGTCATAGTTGACGCAAAGAACCACCACGAAAGAAATTGCCGCAACCACCCACTCTGAAATGGTCCAATAGTGACAGGCGCAGAGAACGAGGTAAACAAGTAACCCGACGATGCTCCCCCACGCAAGAAACCCCGCCCAAAGCTTCCGCAGCGGCAGCCATGTGTAGAAGTTCCTCCGCACCGCCACCTGACTCTTAAGTCGGTGATGAAACTCAACTCGGTCCATCTCATCGGATACCAAGTTCTGGGTCCATTTAGGCAAATGACCCATCGCATAAGCGTTGACGATCGACTCATCATTCATAATGTGAAACTCCATCACAGTACCGCCGCTCAAATTCAAATGTGAGACCGAGTAGGTCATTTGGATGGCAACATGCCACGCCAAACTTGTTCACTTTTGAGAGCGTCCGGTAACTGTTCTGGCGGGCATTTTACATTGAATGTACCCCGGTGTCAATCTTATTTAACACTCGCCCGCCTCCCTCACGCCTCAAGAACTTGACTTCGTTTTTACCAGACCGTACAGTCAGGACAGATTATGAAAAACTGGAACCCTGTAATAGCTCGGCATGCATTCGGACAAAATCGTGGAGCTCCTTGGCCGGAAACTCCGGAAGAAAACCCGCCGGCAAAGAAGCCTCGCTCAAACCTACCCCTCCCCGCATTCGGACCAAAACCCCCGCCGTCGAGCAAAAAGCCGCCGCGCGGACTCGCTCGAGTCAAAGCTCTTTGGCCAGACGGCAGTATCAAAACGGTGACATTTTTGGGTAGGCGAAGCAGGAGGTCACTTGTCGGCCAGGTAGTGCAAATGTTGCCTCACGACGTCGTGAAAATTCGCCGTGGTGGAAGCACCTTTTTCCGCAAGCTCTTCGTTGAGGTCGCAGAATGAGGACCTCGCACTCTCACCCTAAGCACGCGCCCTAAGGCGCGTGCTCTTTTCTTATCCTAGTGACAAAACCCTTATTTTTAGCCCTTAAGGTATCTTTAGGCCATTAAATCGAAAAATAGTGCTTGACAATAAAATCAATATATGATAGGCTTATATGCACAAAAGAGTGTTGTAGAAATAAGTCGAACTATATAGCTTTATTTTGTATTTAATCGCGAACCTCAATATATAAAAATATGACAGGAACAATTAAGAAACTCACTGATAAGGGCTTCGGATTCATCACTGGTGATGGACTCGCAAAAGACCTCTTCTTCCACAGCAATGCTTTGGTTGGAGTACAGTTCAGTGAACTTCACGAAGGTGATACAGTTTCTTTCGAGACAGAAGAGTCTCCAAAGGGATTGAACGCCGTCAACGTACAGCGAGCTTAATCGCCGCTTAAGAAAACCGCCCGACGCAAGTCGGGCGGTTTTCTTTTGTAGAAATTATTACGATAAAACATTACCCGTTACTCTTGACTAAGTAACTTAAATATGCTAAAATCGCAACCAGCTGAAATTCACCGATCTTTGTAAGTCTCGCGTATTTCACGCGCGTCTAAATTCGAATGTTTCCGAGTTTTGAGCACCACACAAAGATCATAACCCAAGAAAAACCCCTGACATGACCTGTTTCACTCGTCTGCTCCTCCGCCACAGTCTCGCTGCCGATGCACCGGGATTTACCACCAACAAATCACGGCCTCTCAAGCCGTTCGAAAGCCTCCCGCCCATCCGCGCCCTTCGGAAAACGCTCCGACCATACCAAGGTCGGGTCAAGCTTCAGGGATGCTCACCCGCTCACCGGGCTTACACCACCTGGGCACTAGCAACAATCGACCTCTTTGATGAGGCTCCCATGATTGAGGTGCCCGAGCTCTACCTCCCTCAAGACGGACCTCTCGCTGAAGAGTGGAGGGACGCATCTGAAAAACTCGGTGGCTGGCCGACCTATGCTCACGGTGTGGAGTTCTATGATCTGCTCGACCGGGTCGGCGCTGTCGGTGGACAAGCAATCGAAGCGGCTGAAAAAGCGCACAGCGTGGATGTCGGTATCGGCTCGGTCGGCACGACACTCTGGGTGTTCCACGGACCCTTCGTTCAGTGCGTCGCTCGTTACCTCGCCCGCAACAATAAAACGACGACTGCCTTAATCGCATCGGTCGAACTTAAGGAATGCGGAATGATCCGAGTTGATCACTGGTCTGACCATCCTTACGAACCTCAGGTGAGCATCACCAACCACCTCTGACAAGTTCCGGCCCCGAAAGTTCTTGCGAACTTTCGGGGCCACTTTTTTTATTTATACTATATACCGTATAAATCGCACAAATTTTCTACCCCCTATACTATCTTTCTAACTAATCCTTTGTCTGCATCCACCTCTATCTTGTCACCATCTTTAAAATTGGTCATGGCATTCTTAAGCGCAACTACGCAGGGAATTTTAAACTCGCGAGATACCACTGCCGCGTGACAGGTCAAACCTCCCACCTCAGTAATAATCGCTGCCGCCTTTTTCATAGCGGGAAGATAATCAACAGTAGTCGCATGCGTAATCAGAATATTCCCTTCCAACACTTTGCTATTTTCATTTGGTGAATGAACAATTCGAGCGATACCAGTCGCCTTCCCTGTGCTTGCACAAACCCCTTTATGCTCATTTTGCCCTTGAGCATTCTGCACGGTTTTTTCCATATGCTGAAAAAACGCACGCGCCTCGGTCGGAGAAAATCGAATAATATGCGTCATCGTTTCGTCATAGCCAAAAGCGACTATATTTTCCTTTGCACGAAGAACATCCAGTGCACTGGCTTTCCCCTCCAAACATTCAACAATGTCAGTCTCGTAAAATTTACGGAGATCGTCAACAGGGAGTTTCAAGCGCTTTGATATTTCTTGATATAAAGGCATAAGATAAAATCCAGCCAGGCTCACCACATACTCTGCCTCATTTCGAGCATCAAGCGCCAAACCAAAATCAATAAAAATTTGAAGATCCTGTTTTGAAATAGCGTATTCTTTAGCAATAGCCCTGACTTCGGCGTTCCTACTTTTTGAATAATTTTTAAGCTCGTCAAATTCAATCTGGAGCGCGCCCTGTTCCTTATTCAGCAATGTTTCGAGTTCCTTTTGGTACCAATCAGAGCCCCAAGGCGTACCGAAAACAAATACCGGCATCCAGCCGAAATCTTTTGAAAGTTTCTCGCTAGATTTTTCCAAAGTCACCTTACCCTGCTTAATCTTCAGAGCCTCACCTAAAACTGCCCTCTTCTCCTCAAGAGTGGTCGATATTTCCTCGGGCTTTGTTAGTGCGAAAATAACTTTATGATATTGAGCGGAGCCTTTTTCAAGGCCACACTTTTTAGTGATAATATTTTCCATCAACGGCGTCCAGTATTCCTCGGCTAACCAGCCGAATTGATCGAATACCGTTATCTCGTGGGCAAGCGAACGATTTTTTGTGTATGCTTTTACTAAATCTTTATCCGAAACCACTGAAAGATTATTTGGGTTAATGGTAGGTAAAATCTTTTTCACTCTTTTCTTTAGCGTATACAAGACTCTTAGTTTTTTCTCGAGACCCTTGTAATTTTTCTTAGTAATCGCATCGATAGTTTCGTACAACGATTTAAAATAAAGTACAGGCGTGTAAGCATGCTCAAAACCATCATCCAAGGTATAAATCAAAAGTAAACCTTTAGGTATACCGAAAATTTTCTTGAAAAGATTTGATCCTTCGTCAGAAAACCAAATATCGCAATCCCCTGGGTAAAGTTTCCATTTACCCATCTTGACCAACTTTGTATGAAAATAATGATTTTCCATAGGTATAAACAATTCTAGCACCGTTAACGGGAAAATCGAGACTCCGGAAACACCACATCCCATAGGGCGCCAGATGGGTCGAGCGCGTCACCGTAAAGAGGCATATGATGGAGATCAAGGAACGGAAGACTGTTACATTCGATAGCCCCACACAGTTTTTGTTCAGTCCACGGCTTTTCAATATCCTGCATAATAAAATCAACGCCGACAAGCGGATCGCCGAGTACTTTCGCCAATTTTTCAAACAGCTTCACATTCTCCGGATGCACCTCTGGCAACATCTCGGTATTTGATCCGCCCTGACCGCGACCGACTTTTTGATTGAGCGTAATGAAACGGCCTTTTTCTGGAACAGTCTCCCAAGCAAGGCCTTGTCTTGCCAATTCGGCATCAGCTTCGGCATCAAGCGCAATCTCGTGAAAAATGCCATCGTGCCGTCGAGGATTTTTATTTTCCGTATCGACAAGCGAGCGAACAGTACTCACTCCGTCCCCCGTCACAAACGGAGGTTCACGGCGAAGCGCGCCGGCAAGTTTCCCGCCAATCAAAGTAATTCGATACACAAAACCGACAAGCTCTTCCTCGATCACTACCCAAGGAGAAAGTTGACGAGCCTTTCGAAAAGCTTTCAGCAATTCACCCTCAGTCATTAAGTGGGTTGTGGTGTGGCGGCTGCGTGAGCCCAAATTCGGCTTTGTAATCACCGGGTGATTAAGCGATCGGAAAATTTTCAGTGCCCCGCGATCAGTCATTGCGTACCCCCCTTCCGCAACAGGAACCCCTCCAGCCTGAAATTTCTTTTTCATAATCGCTTTGTCATCCATCCACTCAAGGGCATCTCGAGAAGCACCTTTTGGGCGGGGCAAACCCTCGAACACAAAACTTTCACCTTTGTACTCTGCATAAAAAAGAATTGTCGGGCGATTAAAAATCCGATACTGCTTCAATTTTATCCCGCGCTTCTCGGCGGCCCCCCACAAACATTTGGTGCGATCAATATTATCGTCCTCGAGGCGATCGGTAATTCTCACAAGACGAAAGAGGGCTAGCGTTTTGAAAAAATACGGCATCAGTGGCGCAAGAACAGGAAAAGTGAAATCGACAACCGCGTCCTCGACTTTTGCAAGAGGTTTAGTCATTACCTTTATGGCAAAACCTATCATCACTGTCGTTCGAGAAACAAAATGATTGACCGTCGCCGGTCCACAATCTGGGCAAATTTTCTTACTTACAGAGGTTGAGCTCATGCTCCGTAGTCTAACAAAAATGGCAAGTAAAACCCAGCCACAATATGCCCTTTCTATAGGTAAAGCGAGCAGAGGCCTAACATCCATCCCCCACTTGAAAAAAAAGCCTATGTATGCTTAAATAGGGCTTCACGCAATAGAAAAGCCACATTGAGCAACGAACCAAGAATGAGAATAAACCACCAGATCAGGGTCCCGGAACTGCGGGTCGTGGGGGAAGAGGGTGAAAACTTCGGCGTAATGACCCTTCAAAACGCCATTCAAAAAGCCGAGGGTTTAGGGCTTGATTTGATTGAAATATCGCCAAACGCCAAGCCACCCATTGCCAAAATAATGGATTATGGCCGGTACCAGTACGCTGAAAACAAAAAACAGAAGGCCGCAAAAGCCAAGTCTCACACAACCGAAATCAAAAGTGTTCAGGTGAAAGTCGGTACTGGCGAGCACGATTTAGCCCTAAAGGCTAAAAAGGCGTCTGAGTGGCTCAAGGATGGAAATCGCGTCCGAATCAACCTGTTTCTCAGTGGCCGCGGAAAGTACATGGAAATGAAATTTTTTCAGGAAAGAATTGACCGTATTTTAAAACTTATCACCGAACAATATAAAATAAGCGACTCAGCAAAAAAGAGTCCAAAGGGGGTATCGCTTATGATTGAAAGAAGTTAAGTAAATTAAGGAGTGAAAGGACTATAATTTACTTAACCCAGCACTAATTTTACCGAAAATAAGTTTATCAATATTAAGAAGGCCGTGGTCAACATCATTACATAAAAAATTAAAATCGAGTCTGTGAAATTAGTGCTGGGTCATTATTTTCTAAAACTCGCCAACTCGTTAAGAAAATATATGAAAACAAACAAATCATACAGCAAGCGTCTCAAGGTTAGTAAAAATGGCAAGATCACCGCTCGAAAGGCCGGTCAGAACCACTTCAACGCCAAGGAGTCACGAAGCAAGCAAATGAACAAGCGCCGATCAATGGCGATTCAGATGAGTAACAAGGCAATCGCTCGTTTTTTGCCATAGGGGTAAAAAAAACGATAATGTCTAATACCTAATTTCTAATATCTAGCCCGATACGAGTTAAATTAGGAATTGCATTAGAAATTAGATATTAGTAATTAGAAATTTTTAAATAATTTTATGACCAGAGTAAAAAAAGCAGTAAACGCCCTCAAATCTCGAAAAAATATTCTCCGCAAGGTGAAAGGTTTTCGTTTTGGAAGATCAACCAAGGAAAGAATGGCCCAGGAAGCAATTGCACATGCCGGTAGCTACTCATTTGCTCACCGAAGAGACAAGAAGAATGATTTTCGAAGATTGTGGACTGTAAAAATCAATGCTGGTCTTGGTGAAATGTCATACAGCACATTCATCGGCGCCCTCAAGAAGAAAAATATAGAGGTTGACCGAAAAATCCTCGCCACCCTCGCCGAGCACAATCCGGAGAGTTTCAAGAGAGTCGTCGCACAAGTAAAATAAGGTAGATTCAGGATTTAAGATTTAGGATTAATGAAAAAGCCCCGAGAGGGGCTTTTTTGTGACTTGCCGCACCAACGGCTCAACGATAAAAAAGAGGGCCACCGACCTCATTGTTCCATATTTAATTTTATGTGATACTTAAGTCGTAAACCTTAATTCTATAATCAATAACCATGAAAAAAGCTCTGGGAACAGTAAGTGAGGGGGGGGTGGATAACCCGAAAGAATATATAGATGTCACAAAAGGTGAAGGGGTGGAAAAGGAAGAACTTGCCCGATGGAAAGGGGCGAGTAAACGTTTTGGTTACGGTGAAAAAGTAAATATACAAGGAGATCCTTGGTCAGCGACAACTATGCGCTTTCTTAGTGGAGAAAGTCGCTACGATGTAGAAAAGGGGCAACACAATGAGGATAACAATCCCCTCCACCTAATACGGCCAGCTAGCCTAAACTCAGTCAGTACACTGTTTGAGGCAAACGGGCAACAATACCTTACACCGAAATATTATTGCTCGAAACGTTCAGATAGGGGCTTTGACGACAGTGGGATTAGAAAATATGAAGACATTATTAAAAAATATGAGAGCGTATCGGCTGCTATTTTAGAAAGCGTAAATGAACCTGACGGAAAAAAACGAGTTGAACGGGTCAAAACACTACTGGAAAAAGCCTTTGGTCCATCTGAAGTGGATTTGATTTTAGGAAAAAAAGATGCCAACCAGGTTCACGAGATTTCCAAAGTAGAAAATCTTCGAGCCTGGCTTGTGTTTAACGTTATAACGATTTTAAATCATGACTCTGAAGCAATTACACCGACCGGTCGTATCCGTGCTCTGGAATTGCTCCAGATGTACTCCGCCAAAGAACTGAGCGACGGCTTTAGAGACACAGCGACAAAATCTGAACACTACAACGGGTACGATGCTATGGTGCCTCCACGACTCCCTTACACTTTCGTATCTCGTGACGAAAGATTGGAAAAGGATCACAGTCGTATTTGGGTAAATAACCCAAAAATACAAAAGTTAATCATTAAAGACAGGTCAGGTAAAAATATCGATTGGCGGGCAACCTCGACCGCACTGATTGAAAATGCCCCAGAAGAAGCGGTCCAGATCATCATGCTCCTGTTACACGATAAAGAAACCACCGAAGGAGCGCTGGCCTTTCTACAACAAGTTCCAAAACTAGACAAAGAAACTTTGTCACGGATGTTTGGGAGCAAAGCGACTTTTCTACTGGAGCATCAAATAGCGAAGGGTATAGATGTTGATGTGGCCCGAGGGGCCGGCGTGACTGAGGATGTCGGGGGTAATTTAGAAAAAGAAATTGAGGGAAAATCAGTTGAAGAATTACAGCAAATAATTCGCCGAAAGGAACGGCTCGCCGCTGATTTACAGGAATCTCTAGCTTTAGCAGAATCGAAATTTGCAGAATTCTTTTGGCGTGACCTGGAGCAAAAACGTGAAATAGAAAATTTGAGATTACAACTTGCACACGCACGACTTGGACAAAAACCGACACCTCAAGAATCGAAAGTAAACGAAACAGAAAAAATGGATCCGAAGGGGTACTACAGAATTATGGGTCTACACCCAGAGGTGTTTGAAAACCTTACAGAGCCTGACATCCAGACAATGCTCGCCCGACATTTTCGTTTTTTCGCAACAAAATATCATCCAGATGCTGGGGGTAGTGAAGAAAAAATGAAACAACTAAACAATGCAAATGATGAATTTTGTAATCCTGAAAAACGACGCCGATACGGAAAAGTATAGTGAAAAAGGACGACACGGTCGTCCTTTTCATACCCACGATTCTTAGCCATTTTAAACGTCTCAACAAGCTGTTGAGCCGTTCAAGATGGCTCTGTTGAGGGGTTTTTACTTTAGGCCCACACAGAGCCGTATTTTTATCACAACAATCCGCCTATTTGTAGCCCGTGCACCATTGATTATGTAATGATACTATTACCCTAATAATTATTAAGCTAAAAATCAACGTGTGAAAAATGAGGGATTCCAAGGAGACTACATAGGAATAGACGGAACAGGAGAAGGCAAAGGGGAAATAAAACAATTTTCTGACGCGGAACGTCCGAACCAAGAAGCCTTGGAAGCACAGGAAACCAGGTATATTTTAGAAGCAATGGATAAGGTACAAAAAGAGCTCGCTCAAATTGAAAAGGGCGAATGGATAGTTAGCGAACCCGGTGAAGGCCTGCTTGCCAAAACGATAAATATGGCCGACAGAGCTGTAGCAAAAATGAGAGGAAAAAAAGATGGGCCGAATGACGCCTTCAAACTTACCAACGCAATACACACCGTGCGACGACAACTAGAAATTGACCATGGCATCAAAAACTATCGAAATGCGGATGGAGAAGTTGTTTCTGCTGCCAAAGAATTGGAGACAACATACAGTGATAAAAAAATTATGCGATTACTTCATGCGTTTGATTCCATATCAATTCCTACCATAAAAGATGCGGCGATGGCTGAGTTCGAACGGCTAAGCGCTATTGAGCGTGAGCAACAACCAAAGGCCGCCTAGCAACCAAGTATACAAGGTTCGACCTTGTAGTAGAAAAACAAAAATCTTGCGATATATCGCAAGATTTTTGTTTTTTAGTCGAGAATAACGGTCTGTCCTTGTTCCGGATGCATCGCCTCGACCCCTACATAATCCCGCAAGCGCTGGACCAAAAATAAAGCGGATTTCGGCTCCCCCATCACCACAAAAACTTTTTTTAGGGTTTTAGAACTGGCAGAAGCAAACGCAATCAGGTTATCAGAATCTTTGTGCGAGGAATAACCAGAAATATTTTCCACGTGGGCGCGAATAGCAATTTTTTGGCCATTTATATATACCTCCTTTGCACCATCCTGAATCTGTCTACCCAAGCTCCCCGCTGCCTGATACCCGACAAACAAGATCGTGTTTTGTGGCCCCGGCAAATAATTAATCTCATGATGGAGAATCCGTCCACCTGAAGACATTCCTGAGCCGGCAAGAATAATCTTCGGCCCAGAAACATTTAAAATCGCTTTGGACTCTTCAGAATGTGGTGTGTACTTGAGACGCGGGAATCGGAAAATGTCAGTTTCGGCAAGCGCGGCGTCATTCCAGTTATCCTTGTTAGCCCGATATATCTTGGTAATCTCTATCGCAAGAGGTGAATCCAAAAACACCGGTACAACAGGGATTTCGTGCGCCTCCTCCAACTCATGAAGCTCGTACAGAAGCACTTGAGTTTTTTCAAGAGAAAATATCGGAATAATAAGTGTCCCCTTTCGCTTTACACTTTCAACAATCACCTCTTTCAAGTGACGCCGACGACTCTCTCGGTCCTCGTGGTTGCGATCCCCGTAGACGCTTTCCATGACCAAATAATCTGCGTCCGTTACCTCTTCTGTATTTCGGAGGATTGGCGTAGGAGTATTACCAAGATCACCCGTAAACACTATTTTTCTTTTAGCGCCAGCGTCGTTTAGAAAGGTGACCTCAAACATTGCTGAGCCCAAAATATGCCCTGCGTCTTTGAGAAATACATCTACACCTTCGCACAAAGAAAAATTTTGATGATAAGGAATATCACCCCAAAGTCTCAACGCCTCCGACACATCTTTGTGCTCGTATAGTGGTAAGGTTCCATTTTTACGACTCTCGTCCTCAATAAGCTTAAGGGCGTCCTCAAACATTATCCCAACCAAAGCATGAGTTTCTGGAGTGCTGAAAATTTTACCGTGAAAACCATCTGCCACCAGCTTTGGAATCCGCCCTATGTGATCGGTATGAGCGTGTGTTACCAACAGAATATCCATAGAGGCTGGATCGTATGGAAAGGGCTTTTTGTTTTCA
>JBBTUO010000041.1:0-18874 GCA_038063715.1 Patescibacteria group bacterium
CGGCCGATTTTTGTCTCTTTTTTAGCTTTGAAATATTTCTCTGTCATAGACGTCTGCTAATAGTAGTCAGCTTTTACTAGTTTAAACGTTAAAAATATATGAATAAAACTACAACTATCGTTGGGTGGGTTCTTGCACTGTTAGTGATCGCGGGATTTATATTTTATGCAGGACAGAACGCGCCCTCGCTTCCTGATTCATTAACTCCGCCGGCGTCGGAAAATAATCCGACGAATACCACACCTCCCGTGGTTAACGCGCCACAACCAGGGCATCCGTCAGCTACCACTGGTGCTCAGGTTGCTCCGTCCGACACCTCTGCAGTTGTGACAGGTACAGTGACGCCAAACGGCGCTTTCACAACCTATTGGTATGAGTACAGTCTTTTTTCTGACTTGAGTAATCGAACTTCTAGCATGAGCCATGTCGTTGGATCGGGGTACATCTCAATTCCGGCACCGGGCTACATTACCGGTCTTGCGAAAAACACGACATATTATTTCCGCTTGGTGGCCGAAAACCAGTATGGCCGAGTGTTTGGCGGGCAATATTCATTTAGAACCACAGACAACAATCCTCCTCCGGTTGGCAGTGCGCCAAATATCAAAACCTTGGCCGCTAACGATATTACACGAACTACTGCGAATCTGAATGGTGAAGTGACACCGAATCGCGCCTCTACTCAATATTGGTTCGAGTACGGTAAGGGACCGAATTTAGGTAGTACCAGCGCATTTGTCGCGGTTGGTGATGGCATCGCTAAATTGCCGGCATCAATATCACTATCGGATCTCGACCCGGCAACCACCTATTACTTTCGTCTGAACGCGCAGAATCAGTTCGGCACAGTCAACGGCGCTATCCTTAATTTCAAGACGTCTAATCCGCCTGCCGCTACTGCGCCAACCGTGACAACCAGAAGCGCGAATGATATTGGCACTTCAACCGCTACCCTTCGCGGTACGGTAAATCCGAACCGGGCCGAAACAAGATACTGGTTTGAGTACAGCACTGATTCGCTTCTCGGATCGCTCCTACTTGTTTCGACAGAACAACGATCAATTGGCGCCGGTGGAAGTGCTGTGTCCGTTCAAACAGACATCTCCGGATTGAGTTCTAGAACCAACTACTACTTTCGAGTCGTAGCGCAAAATGATCTGGGAGTGGTGCGCGGGGAGCGCGTGACTTTCAGAACACGATAGGTCGTACTTTATTAGTAACGTAATTAACGAAACATATGCCTACAATCATAAATTCACCGGGGAATATGGACGATTCGGCCACAGGTGTCGTTGTCGGCGTACTTGTAGCCCTGCTCGTTATCGCACTCTTTATTATTTACTACGGTTTGCCGGCATTCAAAAACACTACAGAGAACCCGAATTCAGACAATGTTAATCTGAATGTGACACTGCCAGTGGACAACAGCGCACCTTCAGCGCCGAACAATACTTCGGCGTACTGATTTACTAGCAATTAATTAACTAAAAATATATGGGAATCATTCTTTGGATTATCTTCGGGGCGTTGGTCGGGTGGATCGCATCACTTGTGATGAAAACCGACGCGGAGCAAGGCGTGACGCTTAATATTGTTGTTGGTATCGCCGGCGCCGTTATTGGCGGTTGGCTTATGGCCATATTTGGGCAAGCTGACGTCGCGGGTTTTGACCTCTACGGTTTCGTGGTCGCTCTGCTTGGAGCCATCGTCTTTATTGCAGTAGTCAAAATGTTGCGTCGCGCGTGGTAACTACTATCTCGGTTAAAAAGACTAAACGGCTTCCGCCATGGCGGAGGCCGTTTAGTCCTGCACATTTTTTAGGTGTCCCTCTAGATTTTTTTAGATATCTGCAAAAGTTTCAATTTCTCAAGGCCTCTGTGTATTTGAACTGCAATCGAATTTTTTGTTTTTCCTGTAATGAGAGACATTTCTTCTAGGGATAAATCTTTTACATATCTCAAGTGCATTACTTTTCTATATGTCTCCGGTAGGCGTTGAATTAAGAGTTGTGCTGATTTTCCATCCAGGATATTTAATGCGCGTTCTGGAGCGGCCTCGCTCTGGTCAAAACCTTTTTCTACCATGACATCAAGAGAGGCTGTTTTGTGTTTCCTGTATTGATCCACTATTAGATTATTAAGCACATGATACAAAAAAGCTTTCATTGTGCTAATCTCGCCACCCTTTACGAGATATTTCCATGTTTTCATGAACGTGTCTTGTACCAAATCTTCACCAATTGCGTGATCGCTTACTTTGAAAAACGCATAGGCGTTTAGCCCTTTTTCAAAATCACGGTGCGCCGAGGTCAGTATTCCCTGACTTTTTCTGTTTTGCTCGGAGTTCATTGTGTTCGATTAAGCCGATGGGGGAGAATTTATATTACAGACATATTACAGAAGCGTTGTAGGGATCAGTCCTTACCCAAGGCACCTTACTTTAGAAGCGCAGATAAACCTCTGTCTAGATTGTTACGTCGGCATTACAGCGGTGCCCATGTCGACGGGGAGATATCTTGACATAAAGTGTATCATATTATGTATTAAATAGCGAACTGTAATAATTTCAGCCTACCTCCGGCCTATCTTACGAAAACATTTAAAAATCAGGCCAAACCGCAGTTGTGTTGCTAAATAAGGTTTATATGTCTTGTTGTAACAACATTTGTTCCGTGGCGTCATATATATTATGGAAATAGTAAAAACATCAAGCACTCATTTTTTAGCAAACAACCCAAATATTTCAAATTTTAAAAGTAGTATGAAAAAGCAAAAAACAGTATTAATAGTAGAGGACGAAAAAAGTTTGCGCGGAGCCATGGTGGATATTCTTTGTATTAAAAACTTCATTCCTATATTCGCGAAAAACGGAAGGGAAGGAGTAGAGCTCGCACTTTCAAGGCATCCAGATCTTATTTTACTCGATCTTGTTATGCCGGAAATGGATGGAACAGCTGCGCTTACTGCGATTCGTGCGGATGATTGGGGAAAAAATGTGCCAATTATTATCCTTACTAATTTAAGGACGACTAATGACCAGATTATTGCAGATGCGATGACGCATAATCCAACCTACTATTTAGTCAAATCTGACTGTAAGCTTCATGATATAGTGAAGAAGATTGAGGTAGTATTAAAATCCTAAGACTTTATGAAACAAAAGAATTCTATTTCTGCAGCGGATGATATAATCCTTAAGCTAAAAATTTTGGCTAAAGAAAAGGAGAGTGTTCGCCGTAAACTTGCGGTGACCGCAGCCAAGCTTGCTGTTACTGCAGAAAAGCTTGCTGCGACCGCCAAAGAAAAGGAGAGTGTTCGCCGTAAACTTGCGGTCACAGCGGCTAAACTTGCCTCAACCGCTACAAAACTTGCTACTACAGCTAAAGAAAAGGAGAGTGTTCGTCGTAAACTTGCGGTGACCGCAGCCAAGCTTGCCGCGACGGCAGAAAAACTCGCCGTGACAGCAAAGGAGAAGGAGCGTGTAAGACGTAAACTTGTTATAACAGCAGCAAAGCTTGCTGTTACGGCGGAGAAATTAGTTATTACAGCAGCCAAGCTCGCTGCTACAGCAGAGAAATTGGCAATAGCGGCCGAAGAAAAGGAGGGTGTTCGTCGCAAACTTGCTATAACAGCTGAAGAGAAGGAGGATGTCCGACGCAAATTAGTTGTGATAGCCGCCAAGCTTGCCGCCACAGCCGAAGAGAAGGAGGATGTCCGACGCAAATTGGTTGTAACGGCCGCTAAGCTTGCGACCGTTGCTGAAGAAAAAGAAGGCGTTAGACGCAAATTGGTTGTAACGGCTGAGGAGAAAGAGGATGTTAGAAGAAAACTTGTTGTAATTGCTCAAAAACTTAAAAATTCACATGAGACACTGGAGCATAAAGTTTTTGAACGCACAAAAGAACTTGAAATGTCCAGAGCAAAGGAAGAAGCTATTTTATTGTCAATCGGTGATGGACTTCTTGTTACGGATGAAAAAGGGAATATCATTATAATAAACAAGACTGCGGAAAAATTATTAGGTATCAAAAGCGAGGAAGTTTTGGGAAAAATTTTCTCAGAAGAAGTTGTTCTCGTAGATGAAAAGGGTGTAGTTATTCCACCAGAAAAACACCCAGTAGAGATGGCTTTAACTGGTAGTGTTACTACGGCCTCTGGCCCTACCTATTACTATGCGAGAAAAGACAAGACGAAATTTCCTATGGCCATCATGGCAACACCGGTTCTTCTCAACGGAAAGGTAATCGGTACTATTAAAATTTTTCGAGATATTACCAGCGAAAGGGAGGTTGATAAAGCTAAAACAGAATTTGTTTCTCTCGCAAGTCATCAGCTTCGAACCCCACTTTCTGCTGTAAGTTGGTACGCAGAAATGCTTTTGGCGGGTGATGTTGGAGATCTGAATGAGAAACAAAAAAAATATTTAGATGAGGTTTATCGCAGCAATCAACGAATGGTTGAGTTGGTAAACGCTCTTTTGGACGTCTCTTCTTTGGAGCTTGGAACATTTCTGATTGAGCCAGAGGCAATTGATTTGAGTAAGCTCGTTCAAAGTGTCATAGATGAACAGAAGTCGCAAATTAGTGCTAAGCAAATATCATTTTCATTTTTGTTTGAAAAAAGTATGTCCAAGATGCGCGCTGATCCGAAACATATACGAATGGTAGTACAAAATATTTTGTCGAACGCGGTGAAATACACTCACGAGGGCGGTCGTATAAAATTATCGATATCTGTATTTGAAAAAAAGAACGTACTTATAAAATTATCTGATACCGGTTATGGTATACCGAAAAATCAGCAGGATAAAATATTCACTAAGCTATTTCGCGCGGACAATGTTCGGGACAAAGATACCGATGGAACAGGTTTAGGGCTGTATATAGTAAAATCAATTGTTGAAAATTCCGGAGGGAAGGTTTGGTTTGAGTCGTTGGGTGGGAAAGAAAATAAGGGCACCACTTTTTATGTAAAGTTACCTTTGAATGGAAAAGAGGTTTTACCGGTGAGCATCTAATAAATTATATGGTAAAAAAAATTGCAAAACAAAAAACAGTGTTGGTGATAGAGGATGAAAGGCCTCTATTAGAGGTGATCAATGCTAAACTCGAGAAGAGCGGTTTTAACGTTATTTCTGCACGCAGTGTTGATCAAGCTTTTGGTTCAGAGCTGGGTAAAAAAGGTGCAAGTGTTATCTCAATAGAAAGTATCGAAAGAGCACTTCATTATATTGAAAGTCTTGAGCATGTTGACGCTATTTGGCTTGATCATAATCTTTTAGGTAAGGAGGACGGTCTTGATTTTGTTAAAAAATTTAAAGCAAACGGTGGCCGTTGGAGTAAAATACCAGTTTTTGTTGTTTCAAACGCTGCAAGTCCTAAAACAATAAAATCCTATACAGAATCTGGGGCGAGTAAATATTATGTTAAGTCCGATCACCGATTAGAAGAAATTATCGGCGATATAAAGGTACTTTTGGCCAGATAAAAAATTAAAAATAACCGGAGAGATTCCGTAAACAAGAACTCACGAACATGCCCTCGTGGGTTTTTGCTTCAATATAATATTGCTTTTGTAATAATGTTCGATATGAGGCGACTCTATAGGTATGAGTATGAATTTTTTTAATAAAAAGCCCTATTACAGGGGTTTGATAGAGAAAGCGAGAGATCGTGGCACATCATATACGCAAACTTTTGTCCGTGGCGCTCGAGAGCCAGTTTTAATTTGGAAAAAGGAGGTACGGGATATGTCGAGCATTGTAGCTAGCAGTCTAAACAGCGCATTCAAGTCAGTTAAGGGTCATTTATCAGCTTCAAATAGTAAAAATAAATAGTATATGAAAAAAATAAATAAAAATTCTTTTACAATTGTCACCGTGCTTTCTATTAGTTTTCTTTTGCCGGTAGTTTCATTTGCATCAAGTCCGGCCACGGTTAATCTGCGGTCAGCCGAGAGTTTTACAATTTTGGCAAAATCAGGAATTTCTACAACGGGAGCTACTGTGGTTGTTGGTGATATTGGCGTGAGTCCTGTATCTGCAACCTATATCACTGGATTCGGCCTGATTCTTCCAGTGTCGAGTCCATTTTCCAAATCAACGCTAGTTACTGGAAAAGTATATGCTTCCGATTACACAACTCCAACACCTACGAATTTAACTACTGCAATTGGTGATATGCAAACGGCATACAATGATGCGGTAGGAAGAGTAAGTCCAACCGCGACCGAACTCGGCGCCGGCAACATTGGTGGACTTACTATAACCCCAGGCCTATATAAGTGGGGCACTAGTGTCGCTATATCAAGCGATGTCACTTTGTCTGGAGGGGCGAATGATGTGTGGATTTTCCAGATTGCACAAACCCTTAATATAAGTTCTGGCAAGCAGGTGGTTCTTGCAGGAGGTGCTCAGGCCGGTAATATTTTTTGGGTTGTTACCGGACAAACGACTATCGGCACAAACGCCGTATTTAATGGAAACATTCTCGATCAAACAGCCATTGTTTTAAACACTGGCGCAAAGCTAAACGGTCGAGCTTTGGCACAAACAGCGGTAACATTGGATTCAAACGCTGTGGCAGTTCCAGGCTCTTTCCTTACAGCTGTTCCTCTGGCAGTAGTTTTGCCTTCAGTTAAAAACCCTATTACTTACAAATTAACAACTAATAAAACGACATACACTCAAGACGAAGATTTAAAAATAACAATTACAGCATTCAACTCAAATTCTGAATCCCAAACATTAAATTTTACAGACGGATGTCAGGTTTCATACGAGATAGCGAATTACAAATCGAGTGAGCATACAATGTGTACGAAGGCTTTGACCTCAGTTGTAATTCCACCAAACTCCTCAAAAGATTGGATGCTCACTCATCGATCATCCGACTACAAAATTCCTGCTGGTCAGCAAAAGATTTCAGGAAAAGTTTCTGGCCAAGGAGAGGCATCGGTTACAGTTACGGTCACAGCGTCAACGCCAGTACCTATTGTGACAACATCTGTAATGCCTCAGAAACAGTTTTTCCTAAATGTGATTTCACCTAATGGCGGTGAATCTTGGAAAGTCGGAGAGAAAAAAACAGTGCAAGTTAACATTACCGGAGCCCCTGCAAATTCGTACTTACAGATTTCACTTGTGAGTGGCCCGACTCCAATCAATGTTAAAGGGCAACTTAATCCAAATGGTAATATCAGTTTTGATTATGTACTGCCTAAAAATGGTTGCTTCACTGATATGTGTTTCGATGTAAAAGCCGGTTCATATAAGCTCGAAGCAGTTTTGTATGATAAAGCGCCATGCAACATGCGTGTTGATTGCGTACAGGAAAAGCGTCTTGCTTCCGATCTTAGTGACACCTCATTTGCAGTCACGGCTTCCACGGTTGTGACGCCAATTCCGGCACCTGTAGCCACCACACCTCCACCAGACACTATTGTTTCTGTATCACAGCCATCATCGAAACCTATCTCTTGTCCAGCGGGTAAAGTATTAATTTGTACCTCGGGAATGCTCAAGCCTGATGGTAGTAATACCTCTACATGTGCTTGCGTGGCAAGTGTAAAACCAATCTTGAGTCAATCTAACTTTGGCCAGCAAGTAAAAATGATCGCTCGCACTTTCGGACACGGTAGTATAGATAATGATGTGACAGTTCTAAAAGATTTTTTGATTTCGCAAAATAAGGGCCCGGCCGCCCAAGTGCTCGCGAAAGGAAAGGGGACTACATATTTTGGTCCAATTACCAAGGCAGCTTTGTCAGAATTTCAGGCGAGTGTGGGCATTATTCCGTCCACTGGAAACTTTGGAGCAAAAACTCGAGCATATCTGGGCGCGCAGTATTAAAGTATTTTGTTTAATGATTAGAATGTTTAGGCAACGGCTCACTGGTTTGTAATTCAAATCAGTGAGCCGTTGCCGTGTATTTCCACCACCACCTTTCGTGGTCACTGTAATGGGTCTGTATTTGGAACGGCATCTACAATAAGCGTCCTTGCGGATTGTTAGTAGCTAAATAAGCAGAAATAAATGAAAATTTTTTACAGCAGTTTAATACGGATCGTGTCGGGTGCATTACCTTTATTTAGTTTTTTTTTACCGATTACTTCGTTTGCCGCGACAGCTCCTTCTCTCGGCACATCAGGTGCTTTTGGCATTATCTCTAGCACCTTTACCAATTCCAACACAGCTTTACAAACGGCCATTACAGGAGATGTTTGTTACACCACAGCCCCTGTCACGCCACCTGTTACAACTACAGGAACGATAACAGTACCTTGTAATGCCTCGACAGGTACCGATCAAGGTTCTGCGTTGGCAGATATAAATAGTCAGGTTTGTACATCTCTTGGAGCTTCAGTCACTCTGTCTGGAACATATACACCTGGTTGTTATTCAAGTACTGGTTCAATGGACATTGCTCTTGGTACAACCGTTACTCTGAACGGTGCTGGCGTTTATATTTTTAGATCAGCTGGCGCACTTACAACTGGTGCAGATTCTTTCGTTGCCTTGGCTGGCGGTGCGACTGCGTCAGATGTGTTTTGGGCTCCAGTCGGGGCAACTACTCTCGGAGCTTATACCACTGGCGGTATACCTCCAGCCACACCAACATTTGTCGGAAATATTCTGGATGCTGCTGGTATTACTTTTGGACATTTTGCAAATTTATTAGGACGAGCGTTTGCATTTGGAGGAACTGTAACAATGGATGCCAACACTCTCGCGGTGCCTTCAGCTTCTTCTTTGGCTACACTCCGCGTCATTAAGGTGGTTTCGAACAGTAATGGTGCGGGAACTTCGGTGCCCTCTACTTTTAATTTACATGTAAAACTTTCTGGTACAGATGTTTCAGGTAGTCCTGCAGTCGGAACTGCAACACCTGGTACTTTATATTCGCTTGCTGCAGGAACATATTCTGTAAGTGAGGACGCGGTTACAGCGTACACCTACATTTCAAGTTTCAGTGGCGATTGTGATTCGGGAGGTGTTGTTGTGCTTACTTCAGGCTCCAGCAAGACCTGTACTATTACGAACACTGATATTCCAGCTCCAAGGACAGCACCAGCAAGCAACGGTGGTTCGGCAAGAATTTTACCTTTGATCGGCATTATAAAGGTGCCGAGTCCATTGGCCCTTCCTGTTGGACCAGGTTTGGTGAATTATGAATACACGGTTTCTAATGTCGGGGGACAGAACGTTATTGTTGATGTTACAGTCACAGATGATAAATGTAGCCCGGTTACTTTTATTTCTGGCGACCTGAACACTAACAAGAAGCTCGATATAGCCGAAAATTGGAAATATAATTGTGCATCTACTTTATCTACCACTACCACAAATACGGCAGTCGCCTCTGGCTATAGTGATGGTTCGTATCGTGATATTACAATTGCCACAGCGATCGCTACCGTGGTTGTTGGGACATCAACCCAGCAGGAGATAGTTAGCCCTTCACTTGTAGCGCCTTTAATACACATCACGAAAGTTCCCAGTAGATTAATCCCTTTTTTATTCGGTGGCGGTGATGTGATTTATTCATATACCGTGACAAATTCTGGTGTTGTACCTATGAACGAGGTGACTGTTACAGATGATAAGTGTGCTCCGATTGCGGGGCCATTCGGAGATTCTAATAGTAACTCACTTCTTGATCCTGTTGAAACTTGGGCATATGCCTGCGTTTCAAATATTTTAGTTTCAACCACAAATGTTGCAACCGTTTTAGGTAGGGCGAATGGTTTTACTGCTACGGGATATGCTTTTGCCACTGTCCTTGTAGAGTCTCCTGGATTTCCAAATGCAGGTTTTTCTTCTTTTGGTGAAAGTACTAAGCGCGGTCTTGTGATAATTTCTGTCATTTTGTTCTCGTTATTGTTTTTGTCTGCCGCCTCTTTTTACAGGGGTCGTATTTAATTTTTTATGAAAAACTACAAACATCCCATATATATTGCTTCGAGTTTAGTTTTACTGTTTACGTGGGTATTTTCGGCAAACCCTGTTTTTGCGCATCGAAGCCCCGCTAACTGTTTGGGTAGCGGTTTGGGCATCAATCTATTTACCTCCAACCCCCAGGTTCATATTGGTGATGTTATTTCGTATGATGTGGAAGTTTTTAATGGTACGAGTGGGCCGATTGTTTGTGACGCGACTGATATTACTGCTTCCGTAATTACTCCCGACGGTGTCGTTCACCCTCTCACACTGATACGCACGTCACTTTTAAACGGAGAGATGGATTCATATCCGGCTATTGTTTCATATACTGCACGGGCTCAGGATATCCAAGGGGGCATGTTTGCCGCTACTGCCAGTGATACTGGAACTATTCACCAAAATGACACTAATAGTATCGGCGGTGGTTTTCAGGGATTGAATGTGACGGTGATAGTTCCAGCAACTTTGCATGTTGTTAAGTCAGTTATAAATAACAATGGAGGGACGACGAATGCTTCTGATTTCAATCTCCATGTAAAATTTTTGGGTGCGGATGTGTCTGGAAGCCCTGCGGGCGGGGCAGGAACGCCTGGGACCACATACTCGCTGGATCCAGGCACGTATCTAATAAGTGAAGACGTTAACACTTTTTATGGTTCTAGTTTCAGCGGGGATTGTAATTTGGTAGGGAGTATAACCCTAACAGCAGGTCAAGATGCAACGTGTATCATTACAAATGATGATGTTGCACCACCGCCATCCCCACCTCCACCGCCATCAAATTCACCCGTCGGGAATCTCTATTTGCAGGTTGCACCAGTCGCCATTCTTGTTGCGCAGATTGAGCCTGTGATTGTTCTCACAATTCCGCTTGTTGTACCGCCTCCAGTCATTCATATTACAAAAATCCCAAGTCGATTAACCCCGTTTGCATTTGGTGGAGGGGATGTGATTTATTCATATACCGTTACAAATCCGGGTCTTGTATCTATGCACGATGTAGTCGTTACAGATGATAAATGTTCCCCAGTTTCAAAACCTTTCGGGGACGTGAATGGTAACAATCTCCTTGAGACCAGTGAGACATGGTCGTATGCTTGTTTTATGAATATTGCAGTCTCGACCACAAATGTTGCCACGGCTTCGGGTCAGGCAAACGGCCGCACTGCTACTGGCTATGCTTTTGCCACGGTTGTTGTTTTGGCACCGACCCTGCCCAATGCCGGGTTTTTTACAACAACAGAAAGTGTATTTACGAGTATTTCCGTTTTTGTGCTTATATTACTGTTAGCTTCAATCCCTATTGTTCTTCTTTTTAAAAAGCCACAACTTTAATTGTGGAAAAAATGAAATTTAAAAAACCTTTTACATTTTTACTACTAGTCTTTGGCGGCCTTGGGGTAGTCAGTTTATTTATTGCGATTTTCCCACCAATTCATTCTTTGTTCGCGATTCGTGCAGTCGGGTCGATTCAAATGCCGGTAGTTAAGAATACTCCGCGCACTTTCGTTAAAACGATTGATTCGGGTCTCCCGGTTCGTCTCAAGATTCCTAAGATCAAGGTTAATTCAGCAATAGAGCAAGTCGGTATTAAGTCTACCGGTGCAATGGAGGCTCCTCAGGGACGCACGAGTGTGGGATGGTTTAAATTAGGGGTTCGTCCCGGAGACAAGGGGACAGCGGTGATCGCTGGACACTATGGCTGGAAAAACTCTTTATCGGCAGCATTTGATAATGTATCTAAATTGCAAAAAGGCGACACGATCTCAGTCGAGGACGCTTCGGGGAAATCCGTCGTTTTCATTGTTCGAAAAATTCAAATATATAGTGAGGATGATGATGCAGCGGATGTATTTAGTTCAAAGGACGGTAAGGTCCATTTAAACCTTATTACGTGTGATGGGGTGTGGGATTCTATCAAGAAAAGTTATTCCAACCGACTGGTTGTTTTCGCTGATAAGCAATAAAGAGGGGGTCAGGATTGTGAACAGGCTCTAAATTGTTATACTGGGAAGATGGCTGAGGATAAATTGAGAAAGATAAAAGAACTAGAGGATTACATGCAAGCGCCCGATTTTTGGGCGGACAAAAATCGGGCTCAAGCCGTCATCAAAGAAATCCAAGCCCTTAAGGCGGAAGCTGAAGGAGGAAGCGTGTATGACGCAGGGAACGCCGTTATGACCATTTTTTCGGGCGCAGGAGGGGATGACGCCGAAGATTTTTCAGCCATGCTTTTTACGATGTACCGCAAGTATTTTGAAAATCGTGGTTGGGCCTACAGCTTACTTCATGTCAATGAAAACGATCACGGAGGTTTCCGCAATATTACCGTTGAAATTTCCGGCAAAAATGTGTATGGAACTCTCAAAAATGAATCAGGTGTTCACCGTCTCGTCAGAATTTCACCGTTTAATGCAAAACAGCTTCGTCACACCTCTTTTTCTATGGTGGAAGTAATTCCTAAATTCGAAAAAACTCACGGCTCAGATATTGTTCTTTCGGATAAAGATTTGGAAATTTCAATCGCCAAAGCCGGCGGACCTGGTGGGCAAAATGTAAACAAACGAGAGACCGCCGTGCGAATTGTACATGTGCCAACCAAATTGTCAGTACACGTGACAACCGAACGCAGTCTTGCCCAAAATAAGGAAAAGGCTATCGAAATCCTTCGGGGGAAAATTTATAAACTGAAGGAAGATGAGCGAAAGGCAAAAGAAAAAGGGATGTACATTTCAAAAACTACCTCAATCGACTGGGGCAATCAAATCCGCTCGTATGTTTTGCATCCATACAAAATGGTCAAGGATCACCGTACGAATGTGGAGGTAAATAATCCCGACGCTGTGCTCAGCGGGGAACTGGAGGAGTTTATCGAAGCCGAACAAAAATTGAATTAGGAATTATGAACCAACCCCAACTTGGAGGCGAAGCCTCCAAGTTGGGGCGGGACTCGGGTACCCGATTTTAGGTCTAATGTGTCAACGGCTCACTGGTAACCAGTGAGCCGTTGAAGGTTCTATACTGTGGCCGAAGTATTTTTGGTCGTGTTATACTGTATTTATTCATGATTCATTATTAGTGATTCATGATTCCACCCCAATGATTCATTTCGATAAAGTTTCAAAAATCTATTCCGATGACTGCGCGGCCTTATCCGACGTTACTTTGACCATAATGCCGAAGGAATTCGTCTCTATCGTTGGCCATTCTGGAGCAGGGAAGACCACGCTGATAAAAATGATTCTTGCCGAAGAAAAACCGACCAAAGGCCAGGTTTTTTTTGAATCTGCCGATATTCACTCTCTCAAAAAGCGCGAGATGAACAATATTCGCCGCCGCATCGGTACGGTGTTTCAGAATTTTCGGCTTTTGCCTCACAAGACCTCATATGAAAACATTGCTTTTGCTATGGAAGCCGCTGGGCGTACTGATGAAGAAATTGAGTCTGATGTTCCACATGTGCTTGAGCTCGTCGGGCTCGGTAAGAAGATTTGGAGTTTTCCTCGAGAACTTTCGGGTGGTGAACAACAGCGTGTGGCTATTGCTCGCGCTATCGTCAACCAGCCCGACATCATTATTGCTGATGAGCCTACAGGCAACCTTGATCCTATAAACACACATGAAATCGTCCAGATTTTGAAACGCATAAACGATTTGGGCACGACCGTTATTCTCACGACTCACAACAAAGGCGTAATTGATTCGGTGGGTAAACGTGTGGTTACTATGGAGGACGGTAAGATTATTCGAGATGATAAGGAGGGAAGGTATTCGCTGTAATAGTATCAAGTATTAAGTATTAAGTATTAAGTATGGGTTCAGGTTTGACCCCGCACCTCTCATTTATACTGTATACTATATACTGCATACTTTATACTTAAATTACTATGTTCTGGGTTAATGTTAAAAGGGTCATAAAGACAGGGTTCGTTAGTTTCTGGCGCAATGGTTTTGTGTCGCTTGCGTCAGTGCTCGTTATGACGGTTACACTTTTTGTAATTGGCTCTGTGATTTTTATTCTTGCCACTCTCGATTCATCGCTTACAGATATTAAAAGTAAGGTTGATGTAAATGTGTACATGGACATTACCGCTACCGAGCCGGAGGTTATGGCCCTAAAATTATCGCTCGAGGCACTTCCTGAAGTAAAAAGCGTTGAGTATATTTCCCGCGCACAAGCCCTTGAAAATTTTAAAAAAAGACATGCCAATGACGCCTCAACCCTCGAAGCTCTCGAGGAGGTTTCCGACAATCCTTTGAGTGCGGTACTAAACATTGTCGCTCGCGATCCCGGGCAATACGAGACAATTGCCAATTTTCTAAAAGGTGACAATGTTATTTCCACCGGCTCTCAAACAATCGTACGAAAGGTAAATTATGACGATAACAAAACTGCTATTACTGTTTTATCTAAGATTATCGATTCTGCGAAAAAATTAGGTTTAGCTCTAACGTTGGTTCTTGTCATTATTTCTCTGTTAATTATTTTTAATACAATTCGTCTCGCCATTTACACTTCTCGTGACGAGATTTCAGTGATGCGGCTTGTAGGTGCTTCCAATAGGTATATAAGAGGGCCATTTATTATTGCGGGAATTATGTACGGTGTTATTGCGGGGGCGTTAACACTTATAATTTTCTACCCCCTAACGTACTGGCTTGGCGCGGCAACAGCCAACTTTTTTAGCGGTATTAATGTGTATCACTACTACATCGTCCACTTTGGACAGATTTTCGGCATTATTATGGGAGCGGGTCTTTTGCTAGGAGCAATTTCGAGCTTTCTTGCGGTGAGGCGTTACTTAACAATTTGAGAAAATGCCCCGGCGGTAGCCGGGGCATTTTCTTTTGCTTTTATCAGACCACGAGTAAAATGTGGACGTACACATTTTTTTTCTGTAGAATACTTTCAACTATATGGCTCGCGCTAAAAAAAATCACAAATACATATTCGTCATTGGAGGGGTTATGTCTGGCGTTGGCAAGGGGATTGCTACATCATCAATCGGCACTATTCTTCAAGCTAAGGGTTTTTCAGTGAACCTGATGAAGGTTGACCCTTATCTCAACGTTGATGCAGGTACAATGAATCCAACTGAGCACGGTGAAGTGTTTGTATTGGACTCAGGACTCGAGACCGATCAAGATATGGGTAATTACGAGCGATTTCTAGGACGAGATTTACAGAAAGAAGATTACATGACTAGTGGTATGGTGTACCAGCATGTTATTGAAAAAGAGCGATCACTTGGCTATAAGGGTAAGTTTGTAGAGGCTATTCCTCATGTTACCGATGAAATCCGCCACCGATTTTTGCGTGCCGCTGAAGTTGCCCAATCTGATGTTTCCGTCATTGAAATCGGTGGTACCGTCGGCGACTATCAAAACATTCTTTTTATTGAAGCGGCGCGCGCTCTTCGTTTGAAACACCCAGCCGATGTCGTGTTTTTACTGGTTTCATTTTTGCCTGTACCAAGCACTTTGGGTGAGATGAAGACCAAGCCGACCCAAAATGCCGTTCGTCAACTCAACTCGTATGGTGTCCAGCCCGACTTTATTATTGCTCGCGGTCCGGTTGCACTCGATGAAAAGCGAAAAGAAAAACTCGCTATCTGGTGTAATGTTGATGCCAAGCATGTGATTTCAGCTCCTGATATCGAAAGTATTTATGATGTGCCAGTTAATTTTGAGAAAGAAAATCTCGGCACCCTTCTGTTGTCAGCTCTGTCTTTGAAAACTCGCGTAAAGAAAGACGGTCTAGAGAAATGGAAAAAATTTGTCCATCGAGTTGCGAGCGCGCAAAAAGAAGTCAGGATCGCAGTTATCGGAAAGTATTTTGATACAGGCGACTTTATTCTTTCTGACGCTTACATTTCCGTTATTGAAGCGGTGAAACACTCAGCGTACGCATTAGGTCTAAAACCAGCTCTTACATGGCTAAACGCAAAAGATTTTGAGAACGGCACAAAGGATGTTTCCATGCTCAAAGAATTTGATGGAGTGCTCGTGCCGGGCGGTTTTGGGGAGACTGGTATTGAAGGTAAAATAAATGTTATTAAATTTGCTCGCGAAAACAAAATTCCGTATTTTGGACTTTGCTACGGTATGCAACTAGCGGTTATCGAGTACGCGCGACACATTGTAGGTTTGGCTGATGCCAATACAACAGAAATTAATCCAAAAACTGAAAATCCCGTTATCGACATCATGCCCGAACAGAAAAAACACATGGCAGAAGGGAAGTACGGCGCGACTATGCGTCTCGGGGCCTACCCAGCTCATCTAAAGGCTGGAACTATAGCCAGGAAGTCTTATGGTAAGGATATTATTTCTGAACGCCATCGCCACCGCTATGAGGTCAACCCTGAATATATCGGCGCGATTGAAAAGGCCGGACTGGTATTTTCCGGTACATCACCAAACGGTGTTTTGATGGAAATTGCTGAACTGCCCACCAAGGTACACCCATTTTTTCTAGGCACTCAGTTTCATCCAGAGCTCAAAGCTCGTCCGCTCGATCCTCATCCACTTTTCACCGCCTTTCTTAAGGCCGCGTCCGCTAAGTAAGAATAAATAAAATTTCTAGTCCTACTGGAGGCTTATGTTTCGGACGAGCTCAGCGTCTATTATCGGCTCCTCCGCCTCCCGAATAGCGCCATAGAATCTAACGGTGTCGTTTTCGAGGTAGCGTTTCAAGGACGTCGATTTGCGGGCCTTGTTCAAAATCTCAGTGCCCCCGGTCAACATGACAGTGTAGTCTTTGCCTTCTGTGTTTACGATTAGGCTCGCCGGATTGCTAGAGACGATTGTTTTCAGTGTGCCTTCAAAATTACGCGGAACGAATATTTTTTTGTTTACATAAACCACCACAACATTTGCATCAATGGTTCGGGTCGCATGGTCATAGGTTCCGACGACATCAGTGATCGTGTCACCTATTTTTACCAAATTTGGCGGTATAATTCTACTACCCTTTTTAATTTGAGTATTCGGGCCAGTTACTAGGGTTACATTTCCACTTTTTGTCGCCAAAATAAAACTTTCTGTAGTCGAACCCATGGCGACTATTGAACCTTTGAAGCCGGTGATTTCTTTTTGATTTGAGAAATTTGTGATTTTAGTAGCAACAACACTTAGGGTGTCTGCACCATTCTCCATCTCGCCCTCGATGTTTAAAATATCTCCCGCCACAATTTGATCGATAGCGATCTCATCACCGAATTTCCTAAACACTTTTGTGTGGGTGTCGGTTTTTGCCAGTATGCGGATAAATGCCTGACCGACATAATAACGGAGATAAAAACTGGTACCGGAAACTTGGAAGACCTTTACTTGACGAATGCGGATTTTGCCATCCTTATCCATATGAAAATCTTGTGTGGCCTCTTCAGTCGATGCCGCTATTGTTGCCGCGTGCACAGGTATAAAAGCGTTGAGGGCACTGACGGATAGTACACCGGCAAGCAGTAAGGTTGTAATTGTCTTATGCTTCATAGGTAACAGTTATATCACGAGAGGGGGTTTGAAACAAACTATAGAAGTATTATACTATCTAAACGGTTGTTCGTTATTAATTACTAATTATTTAAATTTTATGAATAAAAAATATGTAGGTTTGTTATCAGTGTTCGCTGTGGCACTTGCGTTCGGCGTTTCCCTTGTTCATGCTGAGGAGGCCACTAGCGCTGAAGTAACAGCGGCCGCCGAGGTGAGCGCCGAAGGCGCAGTCAGGCCACCGCTTGATCCAGTTCGCGCGCGAATGATTGAGGCCCAAAAGGATATTCGTGTTAAATCAACTGAGGCCAAAAGAGACATTGTTGAGAAGGCAAAAGATACCCGCGCCGGCATTCGCGTTGAAGCCAAGGATGCGATCAGAGACATCCGCGCCGAGAATCCTGGAAAAATGTCGAGCACCACACGCGCTGATATCAAAGGTATTCGAATTGACGCCAAGGCCGACCTCGATGCCAACAGACAAGCCACTCGTGAACAGATGAAAGCAAATGTTACTGCCAAAGTAGAAGCATTTAAAGAAAATCGGGAGCAATTTAAGACAGAGATGGAAGCCCGACGAGCGGAAATGATGAAAAAGCTTGAGCAGGAACGAAAGGAAAAGAAAACCAAGCTTGAGGAACAAGCCAAGGTTCGAGTCGGGGCGCAACTCAAGGCTATTTTTGCTCGATTGAGTAATCGTCTTGCTGGTGTTGTTGCTATCGATGCCAAGATTGCGGAAAGACTAAACGTTTTGGCGACAGCCGGTACTGATACAGCCGAAGCGTCAGCACAGCTTACCGTTGCCCAGACTGCTCTTGCAAAGGCCAAGGTGGATGTAGAAGCCGCTCGGGTACTTTCTGAAACCGAAGTAACTGCCGAAACTTCAAAAGAGGCGCTTCGCTCATTGGTCAATACGGCTGAAGAGAGTATAAAGGCCGCGAGTGATGAGTATCACAAGGTTATTAAATTGTTGCGTCCAAAAGTTTCCGTTACCGCGAGTACTACTGTGATCATTAACTAATAACGATAATCAATTATTCATTTTATGAAATCAACTATGCAAACAAATAAGGGGGGAGCGGCGGTCGCCGTGGTGATCGTGATTGTGCTCGCAGTTGTCGGTTATATGTTTTGGGCCGGTTCAGCTTCGCAGGGCACTAAAACTGAGACTACTATGGCTGGTACAGATGCTGATGCAGATAGCTTGTCGGCAGAATTGGATGCGTCGGTCGCGGGGGATAATAGTGCTGAATTGAACGCAATCGACAGCGAGTTCTAGTAAGACTAACCCTACGAGGAACAAGTGAAAAGCCGCCCCGTATTCTCGGGGCGGCTTTTCACTTGAACAAAAGGCTTTTTTCGAGTATCTTTAAGACCTAACTTACCATTGCGGGATCGTCTAAAGGTAGGACGTCGCTCTCTGAAAGCGAAAATTTTGGTT